>JBIJBN010000145.1:0-5622 GCA_044345175.1 Luteolibacter sp. | reverse complement strand
GCGGGTGCTGCCCGTGATCAACGAGAACGACTCGGTGGCGGTGGAGGAGTTAAAATTCGGCGACAACGACATGCTTTCGGTGCGCGTGGCCCGGTTGGCCGGGGCGAGGCGTGTGATTTTGCTGACGAGTGTGGACGGGTTGATGGATCCTTCGACCGGCAGGGTGTTGGACGAGGTGGCCGACATTGATGCGGTGTTCAGCCATGTGCGCGATGATCGTGGGCGCTTCTCGATGGGCGGCATGGCCTCGAAGCTGGCGGCGGTGAAATTCGCGGTGGAGGCCGGGATCGAGACGCACATCGCGCATGGCCGTCATCCGGAGCGTCTGGCGGAAATCCTTGCGGGCAGGGGCGGATCCACCCGTTTTCCCGCGGCTGCATCCGCCTGAGATTTTTTCCCGCAGCCGGATGTCATGCAGATCAAGTCCGCCGAGTTCATGGTCAGTGCCCGCGGGCTGGATGAGTGCCCGGCATGGGCGCATCCCGAGTTCGCATTCATCGGCCGGTCGAACGTCGGCAAGTCCTCGCTGATCAACCTGCTGGCCCACCGGCACTCGCTGGCGAAGGTTTCCGCGACACCCGGCAAGACGCGCTTGTTGAATTTTTTCCTGATCAACGGTGCGTGGAGTCTGGTGGACCTGCCCGGCTATGGATTCGCGAAAGTGTCGAAATCCGCGAAATTCGATTTCAACGAGCGTGCGGGCGACTATCTGGAGCGGCGGCCCAACCTGCGGCGTGCGTTTGTGTTGATCGATTCGCGTCACAAGCCACAGCGCATTGATCTGGACTTTCTCGAGTGGCTTGGCGGTGTCGGTGCGCCGTTCTCGCTGGTTTTCACCAAAAGCGACAAGCAGTCCGCCGCGAAGACGCAGGCATCGGTGGACTTGTTTCTTGAAACCCTCGCGCCGCGGGTGCCGGCACTGCCTGAGGCACTGGTTTGTTCCGCCAAAACCGGGGACGGCCGAGTGGCGCTGCTGCGGGCCATCGGGCGTGAGGCCCGGGGTTGATATGGCGGGTGCGCCCGGGGGGGAGGGTGCTGCCAGGGAATCCGCGGCAAGCCCGGACAAACTACCGTTGCTCCGATCAAGGCCTGGCGGGGTTCGCCTGCCGGACCTCCACGGCCCCTGACAGCGGTGAGAGCGAAACCCGCGGGGATTGATTCCGCAATGCGAATTTTCCGGTGCTGTCCGGGCTGCGGGTGTTGCGGCGGGCCTCAGGCATTGCGGAAGAATTCGAAGGTCGCGGCGAGGCCCTGCTCGAGCGTGTGGCGGGGTTTCCAACCTGCGGCCAGCAGTTTCTCTGCGCTGGCGCGGGAGTGTTTCACATCGCCCGGCCGTTCCGCGGCGTGCACGATCCTTGATGTGGACCCGGCGGTGGCGATGATGGTTTCCGCGAGACGGTTGATGGTGATGTGGCCGCCGTAGCCGGCATTGAACACCCCGCCGAGGCCGGCCGTCTCCGCGGCGAAGGCCAGCGCGCCCGCGATATCCTCCACGTAGATGAAATCGCGCGTCTGGCAACCGTCGCCATGCACCGTGAGGTCCTCGCCACGCAGGGCTTTTTCGATGAAGATCGGCACTGCCGCGGCGTAGGCGCCTTTGGGATCCTGCCGCGGGCCGAAGACATTGAAAAAACGCAGCGCGGCGGTTTCCAGCAGCCCTTCGCGGCGGAACATCTCCAGGTAATGCTCGCCGTCGAGTTTGGTGATGGCATACGGGCTTGCGGGTTCCGGCAGCATGGACTCCAGCTTCGGCACCGCCGGGTTTGCGCCGTAGACTGCGGCGGATGAGGCGAAAACCAGCTTGCGCACACCCGCGGCGGCCGCCTCTTCAAGCACCGTGAGCAGGCCCCGCACGTTGATGTCCACGCATTCGATGGGTGCCTTCATGGATTCCGGCACGCTCACCATTGCCGCCAGATGGAACACCAAGTCCACGTCCCTGACGGCTTCCCGCACCAGCGCGCGGTCGGTGATGCTGCCCTCGAAGAACCTGTGGGCGAGGCCGTCCAGATTGCGGCGGTTTCCGGTGCGCAGGTTGTCGAGCACGCGGATTTCATCCGCAATCCCCTGATAACGCCCGACGACATGTGAGCCGATGAAGCCGCTGCCGCCGGTGACGAGGATGTTCATGTTCGGGTCTGGCAGTGTTGTGCGACAATATCCTCCATTTCCGTCATCGCGCCTTCGAGCGCGCGGACGTAGGAAAACTGGTTGCGGCAGCGGTCGAGATTCTGGCCGGGACGCTTGATTTTGAAATAGTGATCGCCTTCGAGGTGGTCGGTGAGGAAGCGGATGCCGACCTCCAACGTGATCAACTTGCCACTGAACGCGAGATTCGCCAGTTCCGATTGGATGAGGAAATCCGCGCTGGAAAGGTAGCCGCGCACCAACGCCTCGAAGCGGTCGAGCTTCACGACGGCGGCGGAGGGGTCCGGATCATCCTCACGGGAGGAGGGGGTGGCGGTGCGCACCAGATCGCCGAAGTCATAGAGCACCGATCCGGGCATGGTGGTGTCCAGATCGATGACGCAGACGCCCTCGGAGGTGGTGTCGTCCAGCAGCACGTTGTTGAGCTTGGTGTCGTTGTGGGCGACCCGCTCCGGGATGGTTCCGGCGGCGATCATGTCGGTGATGCGCGCGCAGTCCGCGCTGCGGGCGAGGGCGAAATCGATTTCCGCGGCGACTTCCGCGGCGCGGCCGGCGTTGTCCCGCGCGACCGCCTCCCGCAGGGCGGCGAGCCGCCGGGGTGTGTGGTGGAAATCCGGGATGGTCTCGTGCAGTCTGGCGCCGCCGAGCGAGGCCGCGAGTTTCTGGAACTCGCCGAACGCGCGTGCCGCGTGCCATGCCTGCTCGTTGGTGCCGAGCTGCTGGAGCGAGCTTGCGCCCTCGATGAACGGATAGACGCGCCAGTAATTTTCCTCCGCATCGGTGGCGAAGGGCAAGCCGTCGCGCGAGGGGATGCAGGTGAGCGTGCGGCGGTGCGCCTCCGGGTGGCCCGCCTCCAGCAGTGTGTGCAGGGCCTGACGCGTGACGCGGCTGATGTTTTCCATGAGCAGCGCCGGTTGCCGGAAGACGTGGTGGTTGATCCGCTGGATCACGTAGCGCAGCTGTCGCCCGGCTTGGTCGAAAGTGGCGCAGTAGGTGTCGTTGATGTGGCCGATGCCGTGCGGCTGCGCTTGGACGAAGTCGGCCCGCATGTCGAAGAGCGAGGAAACCGCGCGGATATCGTGGCGTGCGGATGGCTGGGACAAGGGTGCGGCGGTTGTTTGGGTCGGGCGGGCGGCAACGGGCATCAGCCGATTCTTGCGGGATATTCGCCAAGCGCAACCAGCTTGTTGATGGATTCGACCACCCGGGGTTTGTCCGCGGGGTAGGTGACGCCGAACCACTGGCTGGTGGTAGGGAGCACCTGGCAGCGCGCGTGTCCGTCGCGGACCAGCTGGTCCACCACGCTGGGGATGTAACACTCGGATTTCAACGGATCGGCGGCTTTGCCCAAGAAGCATGTGAAGGCCGCCTCGAGTTGTTGGAAAAAGGCCGGGCCGAAGGCCCAGAAGTTCATCGATGCCGGTGAGTCCGGTGCGATCACGTGCCGCCGTCCGTCGAGACCGGTGCCGAGCACCCGGCCGTCGCTTTCCTGCTCGATTTCGATGTGTTCCTCGACTGTTGCGAGGCATCCCTGCGGGTCCAGCCGGCAGATTCCGCGGTTGACGCGGCCGTGTTCGGACAGGGTGTTTTCGAGCGGGTAGCCGACCATGGCCATCGCGTGGTCGTCCTCCGCTGGCAGGGTTGCGAAAAACGACGTCACGCGCCGGTAGGCGTCGCGGCCGTAGAAGTCGTCGGCATTGATCACGGCGAAGCGGCCGTGGACCGAGTGTCGGGCGGCGCGCACGGCATGGGCGGTTCCCCAGGGTTTCGTGCGGCCTTCGGGCACTCTGAAGCCATCCGGCAGGTCGTCCAGCTGTTGGAACGCGTATGAAACATCGATCCGGCCTTCGAAGCGCGCGCCGATGCCTGTTTGGAACGCCCCGGCAAAATCCTCGCGGATGACGAAAACCACCTTGTCGAAGCCGGCGCGGATGGCATCGAAAACCGAGTAGTCGAGCACGGTTTCGCCATGCGGTCCCATGGCATCGATCTGTTTGAGTCCGCCGTAGCGGCTGCCCATTCCGGCGGCGAGGACGAGGAGGGTGGGATTCATGATCTGGCGGCGCAGCCATGCCAGTTCCCGCCGGGCCTTACAACTCCGGAGATGCGCCGTTGCCGCGGGCAGGGCGCCTGCGGCGGGGTTTGCCCGTTGCGGATTCCGGAATCGGATGATCCTTGAGGCCGTAGCGCCGGATCATGTTGTAAACCGTGCGCAGGCTCACCCGGAGTTGTTCCGCGACCATGCGGCGGTTGCCTCCGGTGGCTTCGAGTGCCGAGATCAGCGCCGCTTTGGTGATTTCCTCGATGCTCGGGAGACTGGTCTCCGGGGTGTTGCCGTCCGGCTTCCTGCCGCCCAGCGGAGGAAGGTCGGCCGGGCTGATCAGTCCGTCCGTGGTGCTTGCCACGGCGTGTTCGAGCGCGCTGTGCAGCTCGCTGAGATTGCCCGGCCAGTCATGCGCGCGGATGGCATCCAGTGCCTTGCGTGTGAGTGTCGGCCTGCGCAGCCGGCGTTTCACGCAGATCGAGGTGATGATGTCCTCGCAAAGTTGCGGGATGTCATCGATGCGGGCGGCGAGCGGTGGCAGGTCGATCCGGTGGATGGACAAGGCATACCAGAGGTCGCTGCGGAAGCGTTCCTGTGTGACCAGCGATTCGATGTCGGCGTTGGTTGAGGTGATCAGTCTGCAGCAGTAAGCTCCGGCGCCATCATTCTCCAGCCAGTGGAGCAGGGCGTGCTGGGCGGCGGGCCGCAGCAGTTCGATGTCTGAAAGACAGAGGGTTCCCTTCCGCAGGCGGTCTAGGCAGCCCTGTTGGTGGAGGTCCTGCATCCGTGTTTCCGACAAATCGCCTCCGAACAGGTCGGTCTCGGCCTGCCCGGGCGCGAGTGCGGCCAGATCGATGGAGTGGAAGCCATCGTCGGCATGGTGGCTGTGGGAATGGATTTGGCGTGCCAGCGAGTTTTTGCCGGAATTGGGCGGACCGATGAGCATGACAGGCCTGTCGGATTGTGCGGCGCGCGATGCCAAGCGCAGCACTTCCCGCATGGCGGCGGATTTCCAATGGGTTTCCGGCGTGGCCACGCGTTCCAGATCCCCGCTGGCGGCGGCCGTCATGATTGCGCCGCGGAGTGCCTGCACCAATCTGGTGATATCGAACGGCTTGGTGAGATAATCGCTGGCGCCGGCTTTCATGGCGATGACGGCCGATTCCACCTGATCCCGGGCGGTGAGGATGAAGCAGGGCAGCCGGGATGAGATCCGCCGGGCCTCGCGCAGCACTTCGATGCCGTCCATGTCGGGCAGCGAGAGGTCGATGAGCATTGCGCCATAGAGCGGATTGGCGCGCAGTTCGCGCAGGGCATCGTGCCCGCGGGGGAAGGTGTGGGTGGTGATGCCGTGGTTGAGGAGCACCTCATGGAGGATTCCCGCGGCCACCGGGTCGTCTTCCACCACAAGCACCGAGAATTCCGCGGTT
>JBIJBN010000006.1:0-18344 GCA_044345175.1 Luteolibacter sp. | reverse complement strand
CTCGAACTTGCGGGCGGTGGCGAGCACCCGTGATTCGAACGAACCGACGGCGTTGTTGTAATTCTCCACCGCATGCCCGAGCGAGCGTCCGAGCTTGGTGAAGTGTTCGGCGAGCTTGCCGAGCCGTTCGTGCAGCGTGCGGCCCAACTGCGAGATTTCGCGCGCGTTCTCGGCGATCGCCTCCTGCCGCCAGCCATAGGCAACGGCCCGCAGCAGGGCGATCAGCGTGGTGGGCGTGGCAAGAATGACCCCCTGCTCCACCCCGCGCTCGATCAGGCCGGGATCACTCTGCAGCGCGGCGGAAAAAAACGACTCGCTCGGCAGGAACAATACGGTGAATTCCGGCGCATGGGCGAACTGCGCGGTGTAGTTCTTTGATGATAGCTGCTGGATGTGCGTGCGCACCTGCCGCGCATGCCGTTGCAGCGCCTCCTCGCGCACATGGTCTTCCGTCGCCTCGAATGCGTCGAGATACCCGTCCATCGGTGTCTTGGCATCGACGACGATGCTTTTGCCTCCGGGCAGGCGCACCACGAGGTCGGGACGCAGTTTCCTGCCTTCATCATCCACCGTGCCATGCTGGACATCGAAGTCACAATGCTGCTGCATGCCGGCGAGCTCGACCACGCGGCGCAGCTGGATCTCACCCCACTGTCCGCGCCCGGTCGGCTGGCGCAACGCCTTCACCAGCGAGGCGGTTTCGCGACGCAGGCCGAGCTGTCCCTCGCCCAGCGCGCGCACCTGTTCCCTGAGTTCGGCATAGGCGGACTCGCGGGCTTTCTCGAGATCGCCGATGCGGGATTCGAACTTGCCGAGCGAATCGGCCACCGGTTTGACCAGCGTTTCAATGGCGGTCTTGCGCTTTTCAATTTCACCCTTGGCTTCCTCGCTCTGGACGGCCAGCGAGGACTTGGCCAGCTGGAGGAACTGCTCGGAGGAAACACGCAGGGCATCCGCGGAAAGCGCCTTGAAGGTGTCGGTGAGCTTCGCCTCGGCGCGGTCAAGCAACGCCTGCTTCTCGGCCGCGGCCTTGAGCTCGGCATCCAGGCGGGAGCGCAGCTCGGCAAGCTGGTCGCGGAACCCCCGCGCCTCCAGCCCGATGCGCTGGGAATCGGCGCTGGTCTCGGCCAGTCGGGCCTCAAGCTCTGCAGCCCGGCGTTCCTCGCCCTTGATGCGCTCCTGCAGTGCGGCGGCCCTGCCGGCGGCGGCCAAGCGGGCCAGCAGCCAGCCGGCCAGTAGCGCGATGATGCCGGTCACGATTTCCGGCAGATGGTGGGTGAGATCGGTTGGCATGCGGGATTTCTCTTGCGGGACGGGAAAAGCTCGGTTTCGTAGTGGGCGCCACCGGCCGGAATCTTCCTATCGAAGCGTCCGGTGACATGCAAACCAAACTCCCCGAAAGACATGGCCCACACCCTTCCCGAACTCGGATACGCCTACAACGCCCTCGAGCCGCACATCGACGCCCGCACGATGGAAATCCACCACTCGAAACACCATCAGGCATACATCACCAATCTCAACAACGCCATCGCAGGCAAATCCGGACTCGAAGCCAAAACCATCTCCGAACTGGTCGCCGACCTCGCCTCGGTCCCTGAGGACATCCGCATGGCGGTGCGCAACAACGGCGGCGGCCACGCCAACCATGCGTTCTTCTGGAAGGTCATCGCCCCGGGCGGTGCCAAGGCCCCGGCCGGCGCGCTTGCAGCCGCCATCGACCGCGACTTCGGTTCGTTTGATGCTTTCAAGGAGGCGTTTGCCAAGGCCGGCGCCACCCGCTTCGGCTCCGGCTGGGCATGGCTGGTCAAAAAAGCCGACGGCTCGCTGGCCGTTTGCTCCACCGCAAACCAGGACTGCCCGTGCATGGGTGAGGCCGTCGCCGGTTGCTCCGGCAAGCCGATCCTCGGCCTGGACGTCTGGGAGCACGCATATTATCTCAACTATCAGAACCGCCGCCCGGATTACATCACCGCATTCTGGAACGTGGTGAACTGGGATGTGGTCGCCGCCAACTTCGCGGATTGAGTGGCTGCAAACCAGATGGGCTCCGGCGCATCAAGCTCACCATCGCTTTCGACGGCGGCTCCTTCCATGGCTGGCATGCCGGCCGCTCGGGGCGCGGCGTGGCTGACCATGTCCAAAAGGCGCTGACGGCATTGATGCCGTCGGCCTGCGGACTGGTCGGCTCCAGCCGCACCGACTCCGGAGTCCACGCACTCGGCATGGTAGCTCATTTCGATGTGCCGACCGTTGAGCTACTGGTGCCTGCGGGGCGGCTTGCCCATGCGCTCAACGCATGGCTGCCACCCGGGATCCGGATCCTCTCGGCAGCCCGCACCTGCGGCTCGTTCCATGCCCGCTTCGGCGCCACCTCCAAGGAATACCGCTACCAGGTCTGGAACACCCCCGTCATGAACCCGCTGCTGCGCCAGCAGGCCTGGCATGTGCCCCAGCCATTGGACCAAGCGGCGATGCGCGAGGCGGCCCGCCTGCTTGTCGGCCGCCACGATTTCCGCGCCTTCACCTCGCGCCGCGATGGCATTCCGGAAAACGGCATCCGCACGCTCGCTTGTTGCGAAATGCGCGGAACCGGCCCGCTGCTCACCTTCATCCTGCGCGGCGACGGCTTCCTCTACAAAATGTGCCGCGGCATCGTTGGCACGCTGGTCCGCACCGGCCGCGGGTTGATGACTCCGGAGGAGGTGCGGCAACTCCTCGCCAGCCCCGGAACCCGCACCCGCGGCGTGAACGCGCCGGCCCATGGCCTGATTCTCTGGAAGGTCTCCTATTCGCCGCGGCTCAAGCCATGACCGTGGCCAGACCCCGCATGCGATTCACCCGCGCCCGGATTGCTCCGAACGCGGGTGTTTCGATGAACGCCTCCATTCAGCGCTCGGAAAAACGACGATGCCGCCGGATCATTCCGGCTCGGCGGGGACGGGCGGCGCGCCGCGCAGCCGCAGCCGCAAGCCATCACCACCCGCTTCAATGTCCAGACGCTCCACACGGCGGCGTATCTCATCGGGAGCGGATGCCTTGTCCTGTTCCGTGTCCCACGGGCCGCTCCAGATGATCTTGTCTTCCTTGTCCCTGATGGTGATCTCCTTGCCGCCGTCCACGGATTTCAACTCAATGCTGCCCTGCTCGTCCATCAGCCGCAGTGACGCACCACGGTGGATTTGAAAACGCCCGTCCTCGGGGACACCCGGAATGTTGAACTCCTCGACCGCCCTGCCCATGCGCTCGCGCATCTCGCGCATCGCATCCTCAATGTGCGGAGCTGCTTCCTCCATACCCCGCTCGAACTCGAAACGCAGATCCTCCAGATTGCCCTCGATCGTCCTGCGGATGCGCTCGGCAAGATCCTTCGGAATGCCATCGAGTTTCAACCCGTCGAGCGGCCGGGGCTCCGGGGCGGCGGCGTTTTGTGCCGGCCTGCTGCCGAGCGTGACGTCCACCTGTTTCGGCGCGCCCTTGTGGATCACATCCAGACGCACGGATTCACCGGCCTTGCGCGCGGTGACACGGGCGCTAAGCTCCCCGGAGGATCCGACCGGATCACCGGCCAGGCGGGTGATCACATCATGCACCGCAAGTCCGGCTGAGGCGGCGGGCCCATCAGGCATCACCGCCTGGATCACCACACCCTCCCCGGCCTTCAGGCCGAGGTGCTCGGCAAGCAACCCGGGCACGCCGATGGAAACCACACCGAGATACGCAGGCGCGCCAAACGGGGCGGGCGCCGGTGCCGGCGCGTCATCGGGCATGGCTTCAAGCACACCCGAACGCGGCCGCTCATCCACGGGAGGCGCCACCTCCACCGGCGGCGGCGCGTCATCAGGCGGCGCCTCAATGCCGGATGCCGGCATGGCCGCAAAAATGGACACGATGCTGAGGAATGGGATGGATTTCATGGATTGCATGAGGCAAAGCGCGGACCGGCCGCACATTTGTCTGGATCAATAAACCGTTCAATCGGTTTTGGCGGGCACCAGAATGTATTCGGTGCGCGGCTGCTCGACATGATACGTGCGGCCGGACGGATCTTTCAGGGTCACCCGGTCCTGATAGACCACCTTCAGAAGACGGTGCGGCTGGTTGCCGGGATGCCAGACCACGCCCACGTCGCTCGCCTCGCGCAAACCGCGCTTGTAAGCCGCGGGAACCAGCGGTGCGCTGGAAACGGCGGACGCGGAAGGCGACGGACTGGATGGCATCGCCGAGGCAGACGGCCTGTCGCCGCGGTCGTAAGGCGCGAGCATCCCTGCCGCGGCACCCAGCAATGCGACAGCCGCGGCAGCCGCGCGCCATGATACCGGCCGACGCGGTGCCTGGCCGGAAGACTCGGGAAAACGCACGATCTTGGGTGGAGCCGATTGGAAAGGAACCCCCTGCAGGACCGACTCGAGCGAAGCCGACAACGCGCCGGAGAGACGCGCCGGAGCAATGCCGCGCAGCCGCTGCTCCATCTCCTGCTCGACGGCGGACAACCGTGTCCATGTGCCGTCCGCACAGGCCTCGAGCCGCACAAGCAACGCCTCATCAAGCGGCGCGGCCCGGAGCTGGCGCAGTTCGTTCTCAACAGATGGCGGATCGGATGGCATCGGATGGAATCGTGGAGTGTTCTTCAAATCGACAGATCGCCGCGGCGGCGTGCCCCGCCGAGGCTGCGCTTGAGCGCTTCGAGACCATAGCGATACCGCGAGGCCGCGGTGTTTTGAGAAATCCCCAGAGCCTCGCCAATTTCAGCAAAGGTCCGCTCGCCCCAGATTTTCATCACGATCACCTCCGCGAACTTCGCAGGCAGCTCCTTGAGCTTGGCTTCCAGCTGGCAGCGGGTCTCGTCATCGGATGACTCGCTCTCAAACCACGGATGATATGCCTGCTGGCGGGCCTCGCCGGATTCCAGACCCACCGTGTCCTCGCGGCGGCGGCGGCGGTCGTCCCGGCGGCTGAGGTCGATCGCAAGACGCCGGATGGTGGTGTAAAGATACGGCTGCCAGGCATCCGGCCCGCCGATGAATTCATCACTGCGGATTTTTTCGACCAGCTTGACGATGGCATCCTGCAGCACATCCTCCGCATCCTCATGAGATCGGGTCTGCTGGCGGGCGAAAAGCAGCATCTTCGGCCCATGGAGGTCGAGCCACTGGCGCCATTCCGATGGCGCGGGCCCTGCTGGGGCCAGCGGAGTGTAAACGGGGGCGGGCATGTCGGATGATTCGTTCATCGATCGTCACCAACTCGCGAATTTGTTCAGGAAATCGACATTCAGCGGATATCGCCTGCGCCCCAGCAAAACCCGGGAATACCGGAAAATCCAGCCGCATCGCAGCACCGTCCGCCCGCCTCTCCGGGCTTGCCCTGCGGCGCATCCCGGCCATGCTTCGCGGCGCCGTGAGTTCCATTCCCGTCGAACCGTCACCGGAAGCGTTTGCCGCACTGGCCGCGCAGGGCAATGTCGTGCCCGTTTACACCGAACTCGCAGCGGATTTCGAAACCCCGCTTTCCGCATACCTCAAACTGCGCGACGGCCGCCATTCCTTCCTTTTTGAAAGCGCGGAAAGCACCGAAAAAGCCGGCCGCTGGTCGATCATCGGCAGCAACCCCCGCCGGGTGTTCGAGGCCCGCGGCAGGGAAATCACCATCCGTGGAGACTCCGGGGACCGCACCTACACCGCGCCCGACGACATGCTCGCCGCCCTCGAACGCGAAATGGCCGCCTACAAACCGGTCACCCACGGCAAGCTGCCGTTGTTCTCCGGCGGCATGGTCGGCTACCTGTCCTATGACGCGGTGCGCCAGTTCGAGCCGACGCTCGGGCCGCCGCCGCCAGACCCGCTGGGCATTCCCGACGCGATGTTCCTGCTGGCGGACACGCTGCTGGTGTTCGACCACCGCCTGCGCCGCCTGCAGGTCATCGCCAATGCGTTCATCGGGGAATCGGCCGATGCGGAATCGGCCTATGCCCGGGCGTGCGCGAAAATCGCCGCGATCGTGGAAATCCTCAACCGCCCGTTGCACGTGCCCGCGCTCAACGGCCTGGCGGCGGTGGAACCGGCCGCCGCAAGCAGCAACACCTCGCGCGAGGAATACGAGGAAATGGTGCGCGCCGGCAAGGAGTTCATCGCCGCGGGAGACATCTTCCAGTTCGTGCCCAGCCAGCGTTTCGAGACACCCTTCGAATTGCCTCCGGTGGACCTCTACCGCGCGCTGCGTTTCGTCAACCCCTCGCCTTACATGTTCATTCTCGAGCTGGGGGATTTCGCACTCGTCGGCAGCTCGCCGGAAGTCCACGTCCGCTCGATCCACGGGCGCATCGACATCCGCCCCATCGCCGGAACCCGCTGGCGCGGAAAAACCCCGGAGGAGGACGACGCGCTCGCGGCCGACCTGCTGGACGACCCCAAGGAACGCGCCGAACACCTCATGCTGGTGGACCTCGCCCGCAACGACGTCGGCCGCATCGCCAAACACGGCTCGGTCAGGCTGGACGACTTCATGATCGTCGAGCGCTACAGCCATGTGATGCACATCGTTTCCAACGTGACCGGCGAGCTGGCTCCCGGCCACAGCGCCTACGACGTGCTGCGCGCCACCTTTCCCGCCGGCACCGTCAGCGGCGCACCCAAGATCCGCGCCATGCAGATCATCAACTCGCTCGAGAAAAACAAACGCTGCGCCTACGCAGGAGCGGTCGGATACTTCGGCTTCGATGGCTCGCACGACTCGTGCATCACCCTGCGCACCTGCCTGCTCAAGGACGGCAAGGCCTACGTCCAGGCCGGCGCGGGTGTGGTCGCCGATTCGGACCCCGCCTACGAATACAACGAAACCGTCAACAAGGCCAAAGGCATGCTGCGCGCCATCGCCCTTGCAAAAACCCTGGAAGACTGATTTCAAATCCCGCATGCCGGATTTCCGGAACACGCCACGATGCTGCTGATTCTCGACAACTACGACTCCTTCACCTACAACCTCGTGCAGTATTTCGGCGAGCTGGGCGCGGAGATGAAGGTGTTCCGCAACGATGCGGTCACCGTGCAGGAGATCAAGGCGCTCAAGCCGTCGCGTATTTGCATCTCACCCGGCCCGTGCACGCCCAATGAGGCGGGGATCTCCATGGAACTCATCCGCGAGATGGGCCCGACCACTCCCGTGCTCGGTGTCTGTCTTGGCCACCAGTCGATCGGACAGGTGTATGGCGGCGAGGTGGTGCGGGCCGACCGCCTGATGCACGGCAAGACCTCGCCGATCCACCACTCGGGCAAGAGCGTCTTCGCGGGAATGCCGGAGCCCTTCGAGGCCACCCGCTATCATTCGCTCATCGTGCGGCGCGAGACACTGCCGGATTGCCTCGAGATCACCGCATGGACCGATGAAGGCGAGATCATGGGACTCATGCACAGGCGGCACCCGGTGCACGGCGTGCAGTTCCACCCGGAATCCATCCTCACCCAGGACGGCAAAAAGCTGTTGGAGAATTTCCTGAGGCTTTGAATCCGGTTTCCCCATGAAGCGGATCCACTTCGCGACTTGCGCCGCCCTCGCCATGGTCCATGCCGCTCCCGCGCAGCCGGAATGGAAAAAGCAACTCACACCCGTCGGGCCCGGACCATGGCCGGCCATCGCACCCTGCACCCTGGATTACAAAGCCAGCTGGAACGGCATGTTCGATGCCGGCCGCTTGAAAATCGAGTTCGCGCCTGCCGATGCCCGCAAGCCCGGCGCTCTTGTCGTGCGCTCGTCCGCCGCCAGCACCGGCCCGGCGGCCGCCTTGTTTCCCTACCGCAGCCACTTCTGGTCGGAAATCAATCCCTCCACACTGCGGCCGCGGTTTTTCCACGGCGTGGAGACCGACCGCCGCGAGACACTCGACACCACCACCCGCTACTTCCCGAACCGGGTGGAAACCGTGGAAATCATCCGCCCGCTCCGCGACGGGAATGCCGAGACCCGGCGCAAACAGGAGTTCCGCCATGACGCGGTGTTCGACATCTTCTCGGCCATGCTGCAAGTGCGCGGCCGCAGGCTGAATCCCGGCGAGCGCGTCAACCTGGTCGTCCAGCCGTTCGACAACCCCTACCTGGTCCGCGTCACGGTGGAGGCACGCGCCATGCACCTCGGCCGCAAAACCATCCGCCTGCGCGTGGGCATGAACAAGATCGACCGCAGGACGCTCGCGCTGCGGCCTTACCGCAAAATGCATCGTGACGCCACACTCTGGCTCAGTGATGACAAGGACCGCATCCCGGTGGAGCTGCGAGCGGCGGCCTTCATCGGCGATGTCCGGGTCGTTCTAGCAGAAATTCGGCGTCATTGAACGGCGGGCCGCCCGGTCAGCACATCTCTCCGTAAAGCGTGAATCCGCCGGACTCGCCGATGTGGACATCCAGCAGCCGGCCCGTGAGCCTGGCCGCATCCCCGTCGAAAATCACGATCTTGTTGTGCGGGGTGCGCCCGCTGAGGCGCGCGGCGTTCGTCCGGGACGGGCCCTCGCACAACACCTGCTGGCGCGTGCCCACCAGCGCGGCGTTCTTCTCCCTCGCAATGCGGTTCACCACATCCAGCAGCCGCTGGTTGCGGCTCTCCTTCTCCTCCTCGGAAAGCTGTCCATCCATCTCCGCGGCCGGCGTGTTGCGGCGCTTGGAATAACGGAAAACGAAGGCGTTGTCGAAACGCAGGCGCTCGACGGTGTCGACCGTGGCCTGGAAGTCGTCCTCCGTTTCGCCGGGAAAACCAACGATGATGTCGGTGGTGATCGCAAGGCCCGGCCTGGCGGCTTTCATCTTCTCGCAAATCCCGACGAACTTCGCGTTTTGGTAGGGCCGCCGCATCGCACGCAGGATCCGGTCCGAGCCGCTCTGCATCGGGAAATGGATGTGCGGGCAAAGCTTCGGCAGATAGGTGAAGGCCGCGACTAGGTCGTCGCGGTAGCCGATCGGATGCGGCGAGGTGAAACGGATGCGCTCGATGCCATCCACATCGTGCACCGCTTCCAGCAACTGGACGAAGGGCGACTTGCCATCGACTCTCGGAAACTCGCCGCGGCCGTACAGATTGACGATCTGTCCCAACAGCGTGACCTCCCTGACGCCGCGCGATGCGAGGTGGCGCACCTCGCCCACGATGTCCGGGATCGGCCGGCCGCGCTCCCGGCCGCGTGTGTCCGGCACGATGCAGAACGAGCAGCGCATGTTGCAGCCCTGCATGATCGAGACGAAGGCGGTGGCCTCGTATGGCTTGGCGAGGTGGTCGCGGATGGTGTTTTGCGAGCCTTCCTCCTCGGCGATGTCGCAGACGCTGCCGCCGCGCAGCGAATGAGCGGGATCATCCATGCGCGCCTCGAGCCGCCGCTTGAGAATGCCATCCACATACTCGAAGACCTTGTGGTATCTCTGCGTGCCGACAACCAGGTCGAGACCGGGAACCGTCTTGAAAAGCTCCTCGCCGCGCGATTGCGCCATGCAACCCATGAAGCCGTAAACCACGTGCCTGCGCTCGCGGCCGGCATGAATCATGGATCCCATTTTGCCCAGCGCCTTCTGCTCCGCCTGATCGCGCACCGAGCAGGTGTTGACCAGCACGGCATCGGCCTCATGCTCGCTGGCGGCGAGCGTGTAGCCACCGCCGGTGAACATGCGCGCGACCTGCTCCGAGTCGCGCTCGTTCATCTGGCAGCCGTATGTCCGGATGTAAACCTTTGGCATGAGGTCGGGAGGCGGTTGGAAATACGGTGACAGGATCCGCGGCGGCAGGCATCAGCCGAGTTTGAGCCGCCCGTCGGCGACCAGCAGCGCGGTGAGCTCCGGCCAACCGCCCGGCACCTGGAGGTTGAAACAATGAAGGTAAACCGCGACGACCACCGGGTCATGGGCGCCGAGGAGTTGCTCCACGGCGGCCTTCAGGCGCGCATCATCAAGTTCGCGGGGCAGCTCGCCGGCGACCGAACCCTTGCCGTCGTGAGGAATCCCCATGCCGTCGCAAAACGCCGCCAACAACGGTTGGCGGGCCCCCATCAGGTAGGCCTGCAGCAGATGCTCGCCGATCGCGTCGCAGGCGTTCAGCTTGAGGGTTTTGTGAATCCATGCGTATTGCTCCGCGAGCGGTTTCTTCTGGATGAACACCGGACGCAGCTTGCGGTTTCCTGCAAGCGTGGAGACGGCGGATTGATACACGCCGCGGTTGCTGTTGCGGAACCAGTCGAGCATCTCCGCGACGAACGCGGGAGCCATGGCGGAAAACATTTCGTGGGCTTTCACTGGTGGTGTGGGATCAATGGGACGGGCGGAAGTCAAGGCAGGCGTGAAGGGGCGTGGCAAGATCGGAGAACCGGAAATTTCACAACCGCGCCATCGAACGGTCATGCGGCCGCGCCATCAAAAACACCGCGAGCAGCGCGCCCAGCCCGGCGAGGAACATGTCCCATTGCGTATCCCAGCCATCGCCCTGGGTGCCGAGAAACGAGGCCGCCGCCTCCGCGGAAAGCAACGCCGCCGCCCACTCGACGAGCTCGTAGGTGGCACTCACGGCGAGGCAGACGGACACCACGCAGAAATGCAGCCAGCCGCGGTGGGCGATCACGCGGATGCGCAGGAAGATCTCCCGGCAGACGATCGCGGGCACAAACCCCTGCATGAGATGGCCGAGGCGGTCGTAATGATTCCTCTGCCAACCCAACAGCCCGCCCAGCCAATCGCCGGCGGGCACACGCGCGTAGGTGTAATGCCCGCCCACCAGCAACACCACCATGTGCAGGCCGATCCATGCCATGGCCAGGTTGGAGAAACGCCAGCCGCTTCTCAACCGCGCCAGACCCAGCGCGGCGAACGCAAGGAACACCGGCAGCACCTCGAGCCACCAGGTGAGCCGGTCATGCGGACGCCATGCCGACCACACGATGACCGGCGAGATCCATGCCAGCAGCCACAGCTCGGAGCGGGATTTCATCGCTTGGGGAATCAACGCAGCGCCAGAACCTTGGGCGCGCTGGCATTGCCGAAACGGTCCAACGCGGTCACCGCGATGGCATCCGCCCGCGGGATGGTGGCCTGGCCTGCCCGCACGCTGGTGATTTTCATCGTCCGCCATGCCGATCCGTTGCGGGCCTGTACGGCCACCTTCGCGGTGTTCGCATCCGGCTGCCAGCGCACCACGGTGTTGCCTCCCGCCACTGCGGCGCTGACACCCGGTGCGGCGGGCGCCCTTTTGCTGATCCACGTCATCGGCGGCACCGCGGCCGGCTGGGTGTAGGTGCCGCCCAGACGCGATGCGATGCCGCCGCGGTTGGTCACCAGGCTTCTGGCGCTCCAGTGGATGTGGCCGTTCCAGTTCCGGCCGATCTTGCGGGTGAGGTCGATCTGATTGGTGATTTCCGATGCAGGGCGGCCGGGATCCTCGGACGAGTTGATGCGAGCGGTGGCAATGCCCGGCCAGACCGGGCGGCTGCCTTGGCCGCGCCACCATTCGAGCAGCACGGGAAAACTCTGCTTCTGCGGCGAGATCCTCCAGTAGAGTTGCGGCGCGAGATAGTCCACCCAGCCTTTTTGAAGCCACTTGCGCGAGTCCCCTGCAAGGTGTTCATAACTGTCCAGCCCGGCCTCAATGCCGGATGGCACCCCCGGCCTCCAGATTCCGAACGGGCTGATGCCCACACGCACCCATGGCTTCTCCCGCTTCACCGAGGAGTAGAGACGACTCACAAAGTCATCGACATGCGCACGCCTCTGCGACGGGGACCTGCCGTCCGGAAACACCTTGCCGCCGCTCGGGTATGGATAAAAATAATCATCCAGATGCACGCCATCGATGTCATAGCGGCGCACCACGTCGAGTATCACTCGCAGCGACCGCTCGCGCGTCTCCGGATGGCCCGGATCGCACCACGTCATCGATCCGTAGCGTTTGGTGATGTGCGGCATCGTGCGTGCGATGTGGTTTCCGGACACCTGCTGCGAGTTGTTTGAAAGCGCGCGGAACGGATTGAACCAGGCATGCACCTCGATCCCGCGGGCGTGCGCCTCGCGGATGCAATAGGCCAGCGGATCGTATCCCGGCGAGCGGCCCATCGTTCCGGTCAGCCAGGGGCTCCATGGCTCGATGGACGATTGATAGAACGCGTCACACTGGGGGCGCACCTGGAAAATCACGGCGTTCATTTTCAACGCGGCCATCTTGTCGAGCATGGCGCGCAGCTCGGCCTGCTGGGCGGACGCACCCAGACCCTTCGCGCTCGGCCAGTCGATGTTGTGGATGGTGGCGATCCATGCCCCGCGGAATTCGCGGGCCAGCGGCGGCGGACGGTCGCCAGCGGGCGCATAGGTCTGGGAGGGGGCCAGCGGCGCCAGCGCGAACATCAAACACACAGATCGGACCATGCCGCGCACCATGGCCCAATTCCCCACGAGGCGCAAGCACGGGCGGATCACCCGGCCGCTGCCGCCCGCAACAATCGGAAAATTCGCGTTGATTCCCCGCCCGTCCGGCCGCGAGAGTCGTCCCGCCATGCTCGACATCCGCGTCATCCGCGAAAACCCCGCCGCTGTCACCGATCGGCTCAAGAACCGTGGCGGCGACCACTGGAAGCTCATCCACGACGTGCTCGCCTGCGACGAGTCGCGCCGCAAGGCGGAGACCGACAAACAACAGCTGCAAAACCAGCGCAAAACGATCTCCAGACAAATCGGCATGCTCAAGGCCAAGGGCGGGGACACCTCGGAAATCGAGGCCGAGGTGCGAGCCATCAACGAGCGGATCACCACCCTCGACGTGGCGGCCGAAGATGCCGCCGCCGAACAGACCAGCCTGCTGCTCAACATCCCGAACCTGACGCACGATGCCTGCCCGCCCGGCACCGACGAGTCCGCCAACCCGGTGCTGCGCGAATGGGGCGCGAAGCCCGCGATCGACACACCCAGGGACCACGTCGAACTCGCGCTGCGGCACGGCCTGGTCAGCTGGGACGACGGCGCGCGCGTCGCCGGCTCCGGGTTCGTCGTCTACCGCGGCCGCGGCGCGAGGCTTGAACGCGCGCTGATCAACTTCCTGTTGGATACCCAGGCCGCCAATGGCTACGAGGAGGTGAATGTCCCGCATCTGGTGAAGCGCGAATGCATGGAGGGCACCGGCCAGCTGCCGAAATTCGAGGAAGACATGTATGGCACCGACCCCGGCGAGGACGGCATCAACCACCTTTTCCTTGCCCCCACCGCCGAGGTGCCTGTGACCAATCTTTACCGCGACACGATCCTGGCCGAATCCGACCTGCCGGTGAAAATGGCGGCGTTCACCCCGTGTTTCCGCCGCGAGGCGGGCTCCGCCGGGCGTGACAACAAGGGCATCATCCGCATGCACCAGTTCGACAAGGTGGAACTGGTCCAGATCGTCCACCCGGACCGGGGTTTCGAGGCGCTTGAGGAACTCACCGGCCACGCGGAGTCGGTGCTGCGCAAACTCGGCCTGCACTACCGCGTGATCGAACTCTGCACCGGAGACATCGGTTTTTCATCGGCCAAGACCTATGACATCGAGGTCTGGGCGCCGGGCCACGGAAAATACCTGGAGGTCTCGAGCTGCTCGTGCTTCACCGACTATCAGGCCCGCCGCATGAAACTCCGCTTCAAGGACGCCGAGGGAAAAAACCGCTTCCCCCACACGCTCAACGGCTCCGGCACCGCGCTGCCGCGCCTCTACGTGGCGCTGCTCGAGCAATGCCAGCAGTCGGACGGATCGATCCGCATCCCGGCCGCGCTCGTCCCCTACTTCGGCGCGGAAAGCATCGGCTGATTCGATGGGAATGCCGCTCCGACCGGGTGCATCACACGATTTCCACAATCCGGCATACGCCGTCGCGGATGGTGAAGCGCACGTCGCGACCGCACAAAAGCGCACCGAAGACACGCCCGGGATCACCTGCACCCGCCGCAGGGCGCGGATCCAGCGAGAGCGCCTCGCGGACCACCGCCTGATCGCGCCCCGGCAGCGCGGCAAATGCCTCCACCGCCTGCTCCGCCAGATCGACACGCAACCGCGGGATCCCGCCACCCGCAAATCCGGAGGCCGCCTCGGGCACGGACTCGGCATAGGCCAGATAGGGCTTGATGTCGTAAACCGGCGTGCCGTCAATCAGGTCCACTCCACCTAACAGAAGCACCGGGGCTTCCGCCGCGGTGGTGTCGACCCCCTCCAGCCGCACCAGCGAGAGCCCCAGCCCGTTGGGACGGAACGTCGAGCGGCTGGCGAACACCCCGATGCGGCGGTTGCCGCCGAGCCGCGGCGGTCGCACCGTGGGCTGCCAGCCGCGACCCGCGTTTTCATGAAATCCGAAAATCAGCCAGAGATGCGAAAAGCCCCCGATGCCGCGGATCGCCTCCGGACTGCGATACGCCTCATGGAAAACCAGCCGGCCCCATGCGGACGGGCACAGCCCGGGCTGGCGGGGAACACCGAATTTCCCGCCGAAACAACTGTGAACGATACCGACGGGATCGGGATTCATCACCGGATGGAGACGCGTCGTTTCAACGTGTCTTGAAGTGCATGCTGCCGCGCAGCACGCCGTCCTCCCTGCGGCTGTGCACGGTGAGCGAGTCCAGATCGGCGAGTGCGGCATCCAGCCCGCGGATCACCCGCCGGTCCTCATCATCCAGCGTGAACACGTCCGGATGCTCATCGATCATCGCGAGGGACTCGCGGATGAACCCGTGCAGACTGCGGAAGTCCACGGCCAGCCACAAACCGTCGCGCGGCTCTCCACCGCCAGCCTTGGCAAGCAGGTCCAGCGTCTGCACTTTCGATGTGGAGGCGGCGAACCATTCGTCGCCCACCGTCACCGAAGGCACGAAATCATCGTTGAAAAACGGCATGGGGAAAAACCAGGTGGTGTATCCGTTCTTCTCCGAACTGATCGGCTTCTGCATCGGGATGTGCTGGCCGTTCATTTCACCAAGCCGGGCGAGCATGCCGGTGGCACTGCGGTTCATGCCCTCCCATGCGAGGGCGAGTTTCGCGCGGTCCCTCACCGGCGCCACCAGCGTGACACGCGGGAACGCCGCCTCATCCACCACTTCCTGTGGCAGGCCGGGCAACGCCGGAACCGTGCCGTTGAGATCCACCACCCATGCGCCCTCGGCCCCGAGGCCCGCGCTGAAATCCCCGCTCAAGGCATCCCACATGGAGGTCACATCCGTGATGAATTCCATCCCGGGCCGCGTGTCCAAAAACCCGGCGATCTCCTTGAAGCGCGCCAACTCATCATTTTCCAGCGGCAGCTCCGCCATCTTCACGGCCATCGCATGCGCGGCCTCCACCAACACCTCGAACCACGCGCGGGCCTTCTCGTCATATGCCGCGGCTCCAGTCATGTTGGCGAACAAGACCACGTTCTCGCCATCACCCAGGCCGCCGAGCCGGTTGGCCGCATCCCAGTCCACCGCGCCGGAATCATTGCCCCCGTGCGACTCAACCTTCAGGCCGTCCTCGAAAAACACCACCGTGCCGGCCGCCTCGGTGCGGCCCATCCCGAGCAGCGCGGCCTCCCGCTCCGCAACCATCGTCAACAACACCTCAAGATCCCGCGTGTCGCCGAATGCCTCCTCCTCCGCCAGACCATCGCGCAAGCCGTCCACCATGCTGGAAATACCGCCGGCGGCTTCAGCCATCCGCCGCAGCGGCTCCTCCGCACCATGGATCACCGCCGCCAGATCCTTGTCCAGATATGCATCGCAGAATGCCAGCGAACCGGATGCCGCAAGCGACAACTCCGGCGACGGGGCGATGGTGAAATCATCCGCAGACGCACCAATGAACAGCACCGCGTGATCGCCAAGCATGCCGCTGAGCAACACCAGATCCCGCTGCGCCACCGCAGCGAACAAGCGGTCCACCACGGCCTCATCAAGCATTTCCAACAAACCCTCGCGCTCCGCCTGCAACGATTCCGCGACCTTTTCCCCGGAGATCCTGACACCGGTGAAGGCATTGCCGCCCCTCTCGACCTCAAGCGGCTCGACCACGGGACCCAGCATCTCGGCAAAGCCGGCCAACTGCGCCAACTGCCCGGCCGCGGCCTCGCGGTTTTCAGGAGTGGTGCGGAATGCCAGATAGAGCGGCGGCATCCGCAGGCGCCCAAGCAACTCCACTCCCGCCTCCGGATCGCTCAACCATTCGGTTGCCAGATCGATTTCATTCTCATCCAGCGCATCCTCCAACGATCCCTCGCCACCCGCCCGGACCATCCGCGCCAGCGCCCGGACCATGCCGCGTGCCTGATGGCGGCTGTATCGGTGGTTCAGCGCGAGCAAATGCGCGGTCTGCTCGCCACCGGACCTGCCCAGCGCGATCGTGAATTCCTGTCCAAACAAAGCGGCCGGCCCGGACACGTCATCCCCACCGGCATCCCCCGCGTCGGGAAAGCCCGCCTCCTCCCGCAGGAACTTCCAGAACCCACCCGACTGCACGCGCTTGAGCCCGGCCGCCGGTTCGTAAAAAGACATCAAGACTTCGGTATCGGCGGGCAGATGACGCGCAAAACCCAGCTTTGCCACCCGCTCGCCGGAACGGGGCTTTTCCTCCTCAACCACCGCCGGCACCGCGGCAGGCACCGGCATTCCCTCCAGCGGCGCCGCCACCTCGGAAACCTGCTCCCGCACCGGCCCCGCGGCCTCCTTTTTACCGCAGCAAGCCAGCAGCAACGCCAATATCAACGGAAAACACGTTTCGCGAAATTTCATGGGAATGCGAGGATACCACGCAGGCCGCGCGTGTGGCAAGCCACGCGAACCAACCCGCGCCAAAACCACCCGCCGGAACGCCCCGTCACCCCCCTGCAGACCGAAGCCTCGCACTTGCACCCGCCCCCACCAAGGTGTATGGCCTCCGTCCCGGCGGCTTCTCCGCCCCACCCCAGCTCACTCATGATCAAGTGGATCCTCCAGAAAATCGTCGGCAGCAAAAACCAGCGCGAAGTGCGCCGCATCCGCCCGACGGTGTCCCGCATCAATGAAATCGAGGAGGCGCTGCAACGGGAACAGAAAGACAAGCTCTGCGAAATGACCCGCGCCTGGCAGGCACGCCTCGCCCGCTACCACCCACTCGATGTGCCGCCCAAACCGGCCATCGAGCGGATGACAACGGAGGAACTCCAAACCGTCGCCGACTCCCTCGCCTCACGCCTCGCCCCGCTGCGCGACGAATTCCCCGCCCTGCCCGCCGAAGTCCTCCCCACCCCGGAGTCCATCGAGGCCGCCAAGACCGCCTTCCACGAGGCCGAGGGCGGATTCCCCGCGGCTCGTGCCAGATACCTCGAGCAAATCCTGCCCGAAGCCTATGCCGTGGTCAAAAACGCCGCCCGCCGCATGTGCGGCACCACCATCACCGTCAACGACCAGCCGGTCATCTGGGAAATGATCCACTTCGACGTCCAGCTCATCGGCGGCGTCGCCCTGCACCGCGGCATGATCGCCGAAATGCAGACCGGCGAGGGCAAGACGCTCGTCGCCACCCTGCCGGTCTATCTCAACGCACTCACCGGCCTCGGCGTGCACATCGTCACCGTCAACGACTACCTCGCGCGCCGCGATGCCGACTGGATGGGCTCGCTCTACAAGTTCCTCGGCCTCAGCGTGGGCTGCATCCAGAACCAGATGCCGCCATGGGAACGCCGCGCCGAATACGCGTGCGACATCACCTACGGCACCAACGCCGAGTTCGGCTTCGACTACCTCCGCGACAACGGAATGGCCGCCACCCGCGCCGAACAAGTCCAGCGCGGCCACTACCTCGCCATCATCGACGAGGTGGACTCGATCCTCATCGACGAGGCACGCACGCCGCTCATCATCTCCGGCCCGTCCTCACACTCGTCCCACCAATACGACAACTACAAACCGCTGGTCGAACAACTGGTCAAGCGCCAGACCTCCCTCTGCAACGAAGTCGCCGCCGAGGTCAAACGGCTGTTCGACGCCGGCGACAAGGACGGCGCCGGTCGCGCGCTCCTCAAGCTCAAGCTCGGCCAGCCGCGCAACCGCCAGCTCATGCGCTTCATGGAGGAACCGGAAATGCGCAGGCTGCTCGAAAAAGCCGAACTCTCGATGCACCAGGACGCGCGGAAAAAGGAGCTCTTCGACCTCAAGGAGGAGCTTTATTTCGTCATCGATGAAAAAGGCCACGACTCCGACCTGATGGAGATGGGCCGGGAATACCTCTCGCCCGGAGAACCCGAGTCCTTCACCCTGCCGGACCTCGGCACGCTCTTCGCCGACATCGATACCAACCGCTCGCTCACCGAGGAACAGAAAATCGCCGCCAAGGACGAATGCCAGCGCCGCATGGACTCCCAG
>JBIJBN010000144.1:0-5663 GCA_044345175.1 Luteolibacter sp. | reverse complement strand
CCGCCCGCGCTGGTCCGCCGGAGCGGCGTCGATGGCGGCACTCCGGTCGCCCCGCCCGCACCCGTGGCCGCGCAGCTCACACCGGAAGAGGAAATCGTTTTCACCGATCCCGACAATCCGGATGCCACCCTGCCCGAGCTTTCCACGCTGTTGTCCGCCGCGCCGAAACGCCGCGAAGCGTGGGAACAAAGCGAGTCGGTCGCCAAGCGCCGCGCCGCGCGCGAGGGAAAACCCCTGCTCATCTGGTTCACCGACTCCGCCCGCAGCCCGATGTGCAAGGCACTCAACGAGGAGCTTTTTTCCAATCCGGAATTCGAGAAATGGGCCGGTGAAAAACTGGTCCGGCTGCGCATCGATGCCAATGTGCGCCTGGACGAAACGGACTTGTCGCTTGGGGAAAAGGAATCCCGCCTCGTTGATCTCGGCGCCTACGTCACGCGGATGAAAAAGCAATACAAGGTGCTCGGCCAGCCGGTGTTGGTGCTGCTCAACCCGGCTGGCGAGGTGATCGGCCGCTACCGGGGATACAAGCGCGGCGAGGCGGATTTCAAATGGGGGCTGATCAAGCAGGGCGAGGCCGCGGCCACCCATGGCCACCGGATATGGCGCGAGAGCCTGGAACAAAAAGGCTATCGCGAATGGCGCGACCGGCAGGGCCGCCGGGTTTTCGCCAGGCTGGTTGCTTATGCCGACGGCCATCTCACGCTGGTCGAGCCCGACGGCACCCGCAGCCGCACCCATGAGGACAAGCTCTCGGAAGAGGACCGGGAATGGATCGACGGGCAGAAGCGCAACCGCGGATTGTGAGCACCCGCGGATGCCATGCAATTCACGGTGAAAATCACGCCGGGTTCCGGTAATTTGCTCGACGTCACCCGTTGCCGCGCTCTTGCTGCGCGTCATCCATGAGCAAGGAAGATTCATCATCCGCCGAAACCGGTGCGACTCCGAAGGCAGGCATGAACGCCAAACGCCGTGCGGCGCGCCCGGGCACCACCAAGCGTGGAAAACAGATCAAATCCACAACCGCCGAACCCGCCGTGGCGGCCGCTGCCGCCAAGCCGCGGCCGGCCTACCCGGTGTTCGAGCACTCCGGTTCCTCTGCGGCTTCACACGAACCTGCTGCAGAGCCATCGGCGCAGGAGGGTGCCAAGCGCAAGCGCCGCCGCAGGAAAGGCAAGACCGGCGCCGCCCGTTCCACGGATGCGAATCCGCACGATGAAGCCTCGGCCGCGCCGCTTGCGGATGAACCTGCCTCTGAAGACACCGCGCCGTCACAGGCACGCAAGGCCAAGGCCCGGAAGCACGATCCCGCGGCCCTCGCCAAACTCGCATGGAAAATCTACCTCGCGGAAGTCAGCGAAGAGGGAGTCGCGCTGATCGGGGACAGCGATGCCAGGGAGTTGAGCGGCCGTTGTTTCCGGCTCGCGGAGATCTTCATGGACGAGCAACTCCGCCGCCAGTGAGCGCGCCTGCCGCGGCCATGGCCACGGGGCATCAGGATTTCCAGTTCAGCGCGCCTTTGCGCAGCGCGTGCACATAGGCAACCACCAGAATGCCTGCGAATCCCGCCATGCTCGCAAGCGCCGCGGGCCCTGTGGCGACCAGATCCCTGAACTGCACCGCCCACGGATACATGAACACCACCTCGATGTCGAACAGCACGAACAGCATCGCGACCAGGTAAAACTTCACCGAGAATCGCGGGGCGCCCTCACCCACCGGATCCATGCCGCATTCATAAGGCACGTCCTTGGCCGCATTGCGGCGGGCGGAGCGGCCGAAAACCACACTCAGCGTGAGGACCACGGCGGCGAATCCCGAGGCGATCAGGACTTGGATCAAAACCGGCAGGTAATCTTCGGGCATGGGTGAAGTGTGGGCTGGCGCCGCGGATCATGCAAACCCTCCGCCATTCCGGCAGCAAAAAATGGTGCGCGCTGCAGGGTTCGAACCTGCGACCCCATCCGTGTGAAGGATGTGCTCTACCACTGAGCTAAGCGCGCTGCTGCCAAACAGGAAGGGCAGAGGGAGATAATTGGCGCGCAGGCTCTTGGCAAGCAATTTCAATACCGGGAAGTACGCGCGCCGCGGGACTGGCGCGCCCGGCTGGATTCGAACCAGCGACCCTCCGCTTAGAAGGCGGATGCTCTATCCAACTGAGCTACAGGCGCATTTGTTTGCGGGTTCCGGCGCTGCCCCGCGTGCCGGAACCAAGCCAGGTGGCCCCGGCGCCGCCATGACTCCGGATCCTTGGCAAGCCAAGGCATTATCCGCAGCCGCAGGTTCATGGCAAGGCCCATTCCAAAGCATGCGGCCGGATCATGCCGGGCTCCGGCGGACCACCTCCGCGAGGCCCGCCCACCCGCGGATCGCGCCTGCGGGCACCCGCCGGGAAGGATTCACGCCACAATCGCCCGGATGCCGGGGGGAACGGCTTTTTCTGTTAGGTTGCGGGCTTCCCATCCGTGCTTGTGGCCGGACTCCGCCACCTGCTGAGAAAATCCGTGTGACACCCGGCCGATTTCGCGTAAATGACTGCGACATCCCGATCCGCCCGTTGCCGTCCTTCTTTTCCGTCCATGTCCTCCGTCTCCATCCAGATTCTCCACAGGGAACGTGTTCCGGAAACCGGTGTGCTGGTGATTCCCGGCCGCATGGATTTCGAGCAGTTGAAGCAGGTCGAGCGCTTGTTCACCGGACGCAGGGTCACCTGGCTGGTCGAGGAGGGCTCGGAACATGAGCCGGTGTTGCGCTCGTATCTGGAGAAATCCGACGCCGGAGCGATGTTCTCCGCGGATGATGCCGCCCCCGCGGCCGCAGGCGAGCAACTCAAGCCGTTTCTGGCCGACGGCGGTGTGCTGATCCACGTCCCCGGCCGCGCGGCGGCTCGCAGCGCCACCGGCTGCCAGGTGCCTTCCGCACATCTCAGGGTGCTGTGCGCCTTCGGCCTGCCGGTTCTGCCGCTGGCTGTGGATTGCCCGCGCGAATCCTGTCTCTCGGTGGAGAATCCCTCCACGCTGCCTTCCGCGGTGATTTCGATCGGCAGGCCGCTGGCCGCCGGCGCGTCGGTCGCGGATTTCCTGCAGGCACTGCTTGAGGCGGGCGAGGAGGCGTTCCGCACCCGCGCCTTGTTCCACGGGTCGTTGGCATCGGCCCTGCTCGCCGGCCTGCGCCGGCATGGCGCGGACAACCTGATCGTCGATGGCGCCGATGACAGCGAGCTCGGATACCACCGCATCCTCGCCGCCGCACTGGCCTTGTCCCGCTTCATCCGCGAAGAGACCGAGCAGGCGCGTGTCGCCATCGTCCTGCCACCGGGAAAAGGCGGGCTGATCGCCAACCTCGCGGTGGTTTTCGCCGGCAAGACACCGGTCAACCTGAATTTCACCTCGGGACCGGAGGCGATCCGCTCGTGCATCCGCCAATCCGGTGTGGACCGCTTCATCACGGCGGATCCGTTTGTCCGGAAAGTCCCGGCCTTTCCATGGCCGCCCAACCGCGACCTCATCCTCATCGAGCGCGTCCTGCCCGCACTCAAAAAAAAGATCATCGGCTGGGCGATTCTCTCGAAGCTGATCCCCACCGCCATGCTCGGCGCGTTTCTCGGATTCAACCGCAGGCGTGGCGATGACGAGGCCGCGCTGCTCTTCACATCCGGCTCCTCCGGCGAGCCGAAAGGAGTGGTGCTCAGCCACCGCAACGTGCTCGCCAATGTCACCCAGTTCGCGACCCGGCTCGACCTGCCGGCGGGATCGTCGGTGCTCGGCTGCCTGCCCTTGTTCCACTCGTTCGGCTGCACCGTCACGCTCTGGTATCCGCTCATGCAGGGTGTCAACCTCGTCACCTATCCCAGCCCGCTCGAAACCAAACGCCTCGGGGAACTCGTCGCACTCCACCAGGTGGACCTGCTGCTCTCCACCCCGACTTTCCTGCGCGGTTACATGAAACGCACCGACCCCGCCCAGCTTGCATCGCTCAAACTGGTCGTCACCGGAGCCGAAAAACTGCCCCAGTCGCTTGCCGGCGCTTTCGAGGAAAAATTCGGCATCCGCCCGCAGGAAGGCTACGGACTCACCGAAACCTCGCCCGCCACCAACGTCAACCTGCCAGATCCCGCGCCGCGGCCGGGCGCGCATTCCCTGCCATCCTCGCGCAACGGCTCGGTGGGACAGATGCTGCCCGGCATCGCGATCCGCATCACCGATCCCGCGACCGATGCCGACGTGCCCATCGATCACCAGGGCATCATCTGGTTCAAGGGGCCCAATGTGTTTCCAGGCTATCTCGGCGATCCTGCCAAATCGGCGGAGGTCCTCAGGGACGGCTGGTTCCGCACCGGTGATGTCGGCCGCATGGATGCCGACGGCTTCCTTTACATCGAGGGCAGGATTTCCAGATTCTCGAAAATCGCGGGTGAAATGGTGCCCCATGAAACCGTCGAGGCCGCAATCAACAAAGTGCTCGGCCTCGACGCTGAAACCGAACGCAGGATCGCCATCGTCGGCGTGCCGGATGAACACAAGGGCGAGGCCATCCTGCTGCTTTCCACCATCGCCGGCTCCGCGCTCGAACAGGAATGCATCGACTTGCGCTACAAGCTGCTCGACGAAGGCATGCCGTCGCTCTGGTGCCCGAAGCACATCGTGCCCGTGGCCGAAATCCCGGTCCTCGCATCGGGCAAGCTCGACATCAGGGCCTGCGAGGCGCTGGCGCGTCGCGCCTGAACGCAACTTATGCGTGACAGCCGCGCCGGTGACGGGTTACGTCGGCAAGGTCATGGCGCTCGAACCCCTCAAAGACGGCATCCGCTCCGAGGTGCGCGTCGACTTCCACGGCAACGTCCACAAACGCTTTCGCGGCACGGATGCGGACAAGCGCTACGCCACCGAGGTGGCGGTGCTCAAGGTTCTTGAGGAACGGGGTTGTCCCTACGTGCCGCGGCTACTTGAGGGGCACCCCGACCAGCTTTATTTCGTCTCCACCAACTGCGGCAGGATCGCCAGCCAGATCTCCAAGGACAAGGCGGACAGGCTGTTTGCAAAACTCGAACGCGAATACGGCGTGCGGCATCTCGATGCCGAGCCGCGCAACATCACCTACTCCGACAAACTCGGATGCTTCTGCATCATCGACTTCGAGCTTGCGGAAATCCTGCCGCCACCGCCGGATCTGGTGATGCCCGCGCCCCAACCCAAGGAATAAACCCACTCCACGTGTCGAAACCACCAATGCTCCACTGGGCGGCACTCACACACAGCGGATCCCGCAAGCCGCGCAACGATGACTCCCTGATCGCCTTCGCATCAGGTCCTGATGGCGCCATGGCCCTCTCCGGATCCGGCGGCCATTCGCTTGAGAAGCACGACCTGGTGTTCGCCGTGTCCGACGGCATGGGTGGCGGCAACGCGGGCGACCTCGCCTCCTCGCTGCTGCTCGCACGCATGACGGAAATCATCCCGCAAACCTTCAAGATGGCCGCCGCGGGATTTTATCCGGACTGCCTCGCCCACCTCGCGGATGCCATCCGCGAGGTCCATGATCATATCAATCAGGCGGCATCCACCGAGCAGACACGCGGCATGGCCGCCACCCTCGCGCTGGCATGGTTCACCCCGGAAAACCTCTATATTGCCAACGTCGGCGACTCGCGAATCTACCTC
>JBIJBN010000143.1:0-5689 GCA_044345175.1 Luteolibacter sp. | reverse complement strand
CCACGCCCAGTTCATGCTCGGCCAGCCGGCGCTGCCGCCGATCTTCCACAAGCGCGCCACCACCTCGTCGCGCGGCGCGGTGAGCGGCACCACCCGGGAATCCGCCAGCACCCCGTGCTCGGGAACCTTCACCGCATCGAACAATCGCGGCGAAAGCGTGCCTGCGGCCAGCGAGTCGATCCAGCTGGATGGCACATGGTTCTGCGCGATGCGCGCCAGTGCCCGCCCGACCGCCTCGCGGTAACCCAACAGGTCCAGCGGAATGATCTCGCGGATCGTCGTGTCATGACAAACCGTCTCGTGCGTCAGCGAGTCCACCAAGCTGCGCGCCAGCGGAAACGATGTGGATGTGAGCAGGCACAACCAGGCCGATGACAGCCGCGGGCTGAGCAGGCGGGTGGGTATGAAAACACGCCTCAGCCCGCGCACCTTGCAATAACCCTTGATCAGGTCGAGATAGCTCATCACCTCCGGCCCGCCGATGTCATAGGATCCGCCCGCCGTCCCGGGGTGCTTGAGGATTTCCGTGAGGTAATCGAGCACGTTGCGGATGGCGATCGGCTGGCAGTGTGTGTGCACCCAGCGCGGTGTGACCAGCACCGGCAGTTTTTCGGCAAGGTCGCGGATGATTTCAAACGAGGCCGATCCCGAACCGACGATGATCGATGCGCGCAGCACGGTGACGGGGACGCCGGACGCGCGGAGGATTTCCTCCACCTTGCGGCGCGACGACAAATGCTGGGAAAGCGGCCCATGATCCGCGGCCAGCCCGCCCAGATAGATGATGCGTTTCCATCCCAGCTTTGCGGCGGCCGTGGAGAAATTCTCCGCGCATTGCCGCTCCTTGTGGGCGAAATCGCCGCCGGATCCCATCGAGTGGATCAGGTAATAGGCGGCATCTGCCGCCTGCGGCAGGGCGTCCAGCGACGGGGGATCGAGGAAGTCCGCCTCCACGACACGCAGGCGGTTGTCACCGCGCGCGCCGAAGTTCGCCATCGGAAAGCGCCTGCGGTCCCGCACGACCGCGGTGATGTCATGCCCGGCGTCCAGCAGCGCCTGGATCAGCCGCAGGCCGATGTAGCCGTTGGCACCTGTGACGAGAACATGCACGCGGGAACGCTAGATGCATTCACGCGCATTGCCACCGGAAATCCACGCACTCCCGCCCCTGTGGCGGGCTGCGTGGGTTGCGGCGCATCGGCTGCAGTCGTCAGGATTCAACCACCTTGTCGGAGGCGCAGTTTTTCATGACCGAGGCGATGCCATTGTCACGTGCCGCCTCGGATGAATACATCTCGCTGGTGCCGATGATCTGGGCGTTGCTTGCGAGCAGGTTGAAATACGGCTGGCCGCCGGATGAGGTTTTCTTTTCAAAGCATTCCGGGGAGAGGCCGTGTTTGCGCACGGACTCGATGCCGTTTGTGGCGCCCTGCCTTGCCTCGTAGCTCTGGCTGGTGAGGATGACCTCATGGTTTCCCGCCTTGAGGTTGAACATCCATTTTTCAGACGCGGTTTTTTTCAGTTCGTAGTATCCGTTCATTTTCGGTTGGGATTCGGGTTGTTTGGCCGTGGCAATCCACCACAGCCGGGATCAGGCCAGTCCAATGTGCCGGTGGCCGGCGCGTCAAGTCCGCTTTCAGTGCCCCGGGGCGGGCGGGTCTCGTTTTTCCGCAAGCATGGCGGCGACGTGCGCCGTGACCGGGTCGAGATCCGCGGGTTTTGCCGGTGGCGCCTGCAGGGTGTCGATGTGTTTGACGATTTCCGGTGATTTGCGCACGACCCATGGCGGGCTATCGCCGCCCGGGACGATGTGCCAGGCACCGCGGATCCAATTGAGCGAGCTGAAGAAGGTGCCGGAAGGTCCGTTCAAGGGCACGATCAGGTGGCACCTCGCCGCGTTCAAATCCGCCACCAGATAGAGGTTGTCGATCCTGAGATCATGGGACAATGACTCGAACCGGGAAATCACATATCTTCTTTGGGCGTCGATCAGTGCGGGCTGGAGATCGGGAGTGTGGTAAAATCCGGCGCATTCATCATTGCTGAGAAACCTGATGTAATCCGTCTGGCCTGCGAGTATCAGTTGTTTCCATCTCGGGGGATTGGCCGGCGCTTTTTCCAGACGCGTGCGGAACGTCCACGGCGTTTCGAAAGCGAATTTCGCGACCAGCACATCGTTGGCTTCAATGCGGGTGGCCTGCACATGCGCTCCGGGCACTCCGGCATGCAGCGCCGGGATGGCTGGAATGCAGGCCAGCAGCATGGCGCCTGCGGCTGTGATGGGATGGAGGATCATCGGATGCAGCCAGATTGGCCACGGGTTTTGCTGATGGCGATGTTTTTTCCACAACCGGCCAGTGTTGCGGCGCGCATGGAAATCCTCCGCATCGATGGCTCCGGTGTTGCTTTGTGTGCCGGGCTTTGGCTGGATCGTTTATGTCGGTGGCAAGACTGTCCGCTTGCCATGGCACAAGGCTGGACCCCGAAGATTCCCGCAGCGCATGAAATCATTCCGCCAGACATGCAGACTCATGGTTTTGACCCTGATGGTCGTTTCCCACGGCATTGCCGGTGCGACAGATGGTGAGGCCGGTGGTTCTGAGGCATTCATCAGGGCGCTCGGTGCGGCGATCGATGCGGGTGACATCCGGATGCTCGAAAAACTGACCTGTTTCGACGGTGCGGGCGAGGATGACAGGCGGCGGATGTCCAACTCGTTGCGCATGACGCTCATCAACGGGAGGAAGGCGGGCGGGATCAGCCTGATGCCGCTGCCGGACGACTTCGAGCCGGTATTGATCGTGCAGGGCAGGAAGATCGAGCCGACGGCGCCTCCGCGGGGCATGGTCAGGGTGGTGTTCAAGGATGCCGGGCAGGGTGGGGCCGAATCATCGATGCCTTATGCGGTGGTGGGTGGTGCGCATCTGCTGGTGGGGTTGAAAAGCACCGATTTGCAATGGCGGGGACCGCCGGACAGGAACATCAGCTACAGCATTCGCGGCAGCGGGGCCGACGGGTTGCACATCCACGGCATTTGGACTGCGAGCGGAGTCCGCATGGAAAAAACCTTCAAGACAGCGAACCTCACCTTCTGGGGCCGGCAATTCGAGGAGTTCACGGTCACCAGTGACAATGGTGCGTGCGATGTGACGCTTGTGATCAAGGAAGGTGACGAGATGGTATTTTCCGGGCCACTCAAGGGCAAAGGGGTGCTCCAATACCGCGGAAAACAAGCGCGGCCGACGGAGGATGACGGTGGCAGGCCTTGATGTGGATCAACCTTGTCGCGATGCCGGGCTGCCCGCAGGCTGAGCGCAGGTGGTCACGCCGACGATGCTCAAAAGCCTCGGACTCGGGGCCGTGTCAGCGGCTGGCGAGGATGCAAAACAGGCGCCGCTGCGGTGATGCCCGGGTGTTTTTTTCCATGCGCAGTCATTTCCATCCGCCGCCCAGCGCGCGGTAGGCGCGGACCACGGCGAGCAGGCGGTCGCGCCGGGCGTCGGCCAGCTCGAGTTCGGAGTTGAACAAACTGCGCTCGGCGTCCAGCACCTCGAGGTAGCTCGACTCGCCGCCTTGGAAGCGGTCGTTGGCGACGGATGCGACTTTGCGGTTGGCCTCCACCAGGCGTGATTGTTCGGTGATGATTCGTCCGGTCTGGAGGTGGGCGTTGATCGAGTCCGCCGCTTCGCGGAATGCCTGTTTGGCGGCTTTCTGATGGGCGGCGAGCGCTTCGCCCGCGCGTGCACGCGCGGCATCCACGCGGGCCTTGCCGCGGCCTGCATCGAAGATCGGCCCGGCGAGGCGCGGGCCAATCGAGTAGGCGGCGGACTTGCCATCGAGCAGGTTGTCGAACTGGCTGCTGACGACGCCACCGTTTCCGGTGAGTGTGAGTGAAGGCAGCCGGAGCGCCTCTGCCACGCCGATCTCGGCGACGGCGGCCTGATAGGCCTGGCTGGCGGCGGCGACGTCCGGCCGGCGTTCCAGCAGGGTGGATGGCAGGCCGCCGGTGATGCGCAGTGCGGCATCCAGGCGGTCGAGTCCGCCGCCGCGGGCGATGGTGCCGGGAAACGCGCCGATGAGTGCGCGGATTTCATTTTCCTTGGCGGCGATGGCCTGTTCGGTGACCGGGATCGCGGTGCGTGCCTGGCCTAACAGCGCTGCGGCCTGGCCGACTTCGAGATCCGAGCTGACACCGCCGTCGCGGCGCAGCGTGACGAGGTCGAGCGATGCCTGGCGGCTGGCGACGGTGCGTTGTGAGATGGCGAGGCGTTCATCGAGGTTTTTCAGTTCGATGTATGCGGAGGCGACCGCGGCGACGAGGCTGGTTTGCACTGCATCGCGCGAGTATCCGGCCTCGAGCAGGCGGGCGCGTGCCGCCTGGTTGCTACGGCGGATGCCGCCCCACAGATCGATTTCCCAGCTGAGCAGGGCGTCGAGGTTGTAGGATTCGGCAGAACGGTCGCCGCCGGCAGCGGTCTGGCCGGCGTTTTCGGAGCGGTAGCTGGTGGACGCGCCGCCGCTGCCATCGATGCGCGGGAACCAGTCGGCGCGTGCCGCCACCGCCTGGGCGCGTGCCTGTTCGATCCGGTAGGTGGCGGCGACAAGGTCCGGATTGTGGGTGAGCGCGCGCCCGATGAGATCGCGCAGGTGGGACTCAGCAAAAACCTTCCGCCATGCGGCGTCGCCGAAGGAAAGCCCATGGGGGGCGGAATCCCCGCGGATCGCATCGGGCAACGGTGCTGCCGGTGCCCCGGGTTCAGGTCCGAGGACACAAGCACTCAAAAACAGCGGGCCGATCAGCGGGATGAACCAACGCACGGCATTGGGTTTGCTCCTGATCGCCTGAATTTGCAAGTGAAAGGGACCGTGTGGTGCCAATGAAAGACGAAACCGGAAGCCAGCATCGTTGCCTGGAAATTTGCCGTCTGCTCCGGCCATCCGCGGCGGTTCACGCCTCGCGGCCGCAGCAATGTTTGAATTTCCTGCCGGATCCGCAGGGGCATGGGGCGTTGCGGCCGATGGTCTCGATCGAGAAGCCGGGCTTGCGTTTCGGCAGGTTGAGCTTGAGTCTGCCGCCGTCGTCCGCGGGTGTGGGCGGGCCGTCGGCGGACCCGGACGTGCTGGTGGCTGGCCGTTCTCCGGCCGGATCCTCGCCGCCGTGGAGGCGCTGGGGCTGGCTGTGGAGCTGTTTGAGGAAGGCCTCGAGGTTGGCGGCCGAGCGGAAGAGGTTCTGGAGGGCTTCCTGCTTGATCGAATCCATCAGGGTGACGAACAGGTTGTAGGCCTCGTTCTTGTATTCGATGAGTGGATCCTTCTGGCCTTGGGCGCGCAGGCCCACGCCCTCGCGCAGGGCGTCCATGTTATACAAATGTTCCTGCCATTGTTTGTCGATGGCAGCCAGCACCATGCGGCGCTCCTCTTGGTCGAGCACCTCCATCGGCAGACTGGCTGCGCGCGCCTCGTAGGCCTTGCGCACCTTGTCGACCAGCACGGAGGAGACCGTATCGGCATCGCTGCCGCCCCCGAGGTCCTCCGCGGTGATGCGGATCGGCAGCGTGGTGTTGACCCAGTGCAGCAGCTCGCCGGTGTCCGGCTGGCCCTCATCGCGCGCTTCGAGGAACTGCGCCACCTTGGCCGGGATTGTTTCCTCGATGATTTCGTTGACCAGGTCGCGCGGGACCTCGGTGGT
>JBIJBN010000142.1:0-5691 GCA_044345175.1 Luteolibacter sp. | reverse complement strand
AGACATGGAGGAAATGGGTGGTTGCAGGGTGTTTTGGGTGTCCGGTTTGCGGGATGGTTTCCGGTGCCACGTGCAATCCGCCATCGTAGCACTCCGAGTGCCAGAAATCCGCCACAATCGCGGGAGTGCGGGGCATTTCTGGAGAACGGGGCGGGAATCTGCTTTTCGAGGATCCGGCTGTCAAGGCCGGGATGGGCGGACGGGTCGGGTGTGGAGTGGGCGTGGCAAAGCAAGCAGAGCGCAGATTTGGACAAATGCTGCATGGCCAGGGCGGGGCAGGGCGGCGATGCTGCGGGACCGCCCCCCGGACAAGAGTGCCCGGTTTGTGCGCAAATCCGAACCGCAAAATCTGATGAACATCACCAGCCATCTCGCCACGATTCTGGATCAAGTGAACCGCCGCAATCCCGGCGAGCCCGAGTTTCTGCAGGCGGTGCGTGAGGTTCTGGATTGCCTTGGGCCGGTCTTGGGCCGCAGGCCGGAGTTTCTTGAGGCGCGGGTCATCGAGCGCATGGTGGAGCCGGAGCGGCAGATCATTTTCCGGGTGCCTTGGGTGGATGACCAAGGCAAGGTGCGGGTGAATCGAGGATTCCGGATCCAGTTCAACAGTGCCATCGGGCCATACAAGGGCGGGCTGCGTTTCCATCCCAGCGTCAATGCCGGCATTCTGAAGTTCCTGGCATTCGAGCAGATTTTCAAAAACTCGCTCACCTCGCTGCCGATGGGTGGCGGCAAGGGCGGGGCGGACTTCGACTCCAAGGGGCTCTCGGACAACGAGGTCATGCGATTTTGCCAGAGTTTCATGACCGAGTTGTCCAAGCACATCGGTGCCGATTCCGACGTGCCTGCCGGGGACATCGGCGTAGGTGCGAGGGAGATTGGTTTTCTGTTCGGCCAATACAAGCGGTTGCGGGACGAGTTTACAGGTGTGCTCACCGGCAAGAGCCTCAACTGGGGTGGATCGTTGATCCGGCCGGAGGCCACCGGCTATGGATCGGTCTATTTCGCGGTGGAGATGCTCGCCACCCGGTGTGAGACGCTGGAGGGCAAGAGGTGCGTGGTCTCGGGTTCGGGAAACGTGGCGCAATACACGGTTGAGAAGCTCATCGAGCTGGGTGCGGTGCCGCTCACCTTCTCGGACTCCGGAGGCACGGTTTACGATCCTGCGGGCATCGACCGTGAGAAACTCGATTATGTGATGCGCCTCAAGAACATCCGGCGCGGGCGCATCCGCGAGTATGCGGAGCATTTCAAGGTGGAATACCGCGAGGGTGCGGCGCCGTGGGAGGTGCCGTGCGACTGCGCGTTTCCTTCCGCGACGCAGAATGAGCTGGATCAGGCTGACGCCAGAAAGCTGTTGGCCAACGGCTGCAGGCTGGTGTCCGAAGGGGCCAACATGCCGAGCACGCCCGAGGCGGTGGAGTTGTTCCTTGAGGCGGGAATCCTCTACGGGCCGGGCAAGGCCGCGAATGCCGGCGGTGTGGCGACCTCCGGCTTGGAAATGTCGCAAAACTCGATGCGCTTGAACTGGAGCCGCGAGGAGGTGGACGGCCGCCTGTTGGAAATCATGCGCAACATCCACCGCAACTGCCGCGAGACCGCGGAAATCCATGGTTGTCCCGGGAACTACGTCGTTGGTGCCAACATCGCCGGATTCACCAAGGTGGCGGAATCCATGCTGGAGCAGGGGGTGGTTTGAGACATGGATGCGCCCGGATCCATCGGCAGCGTGACCACCGGCTGGCCGGGACTGGACGAGGTGTTGAGCGGTCTTGAGCCCGGGGACAATGTGGTCTGGGGGGTGGAGCGGATCGAGGATTACCGCCGCTTGGTCGAGCCCTACGAGCGGGCGGCCGCCGGGCTTGGATTCCACCGGATTTATTTCCGCTTCGGCCGCCATGAACCGCTGCTGGAGGACAAGCCCGGACTGGACATCCATTGTCTGGATCCCTCGCTGGGCTTCGAGCCGTTTGTCAGGGATGTCCACCGTGTGATTGAGGCCAGCGGACCGGGCACGGTCTATATTTTCGATCTACTCAGTGATCTGGCCGAGGCATGGCATTCGGACCGGGCGGTGGGGAATTTCTTCGTGTTGACCTGTCCGCGCCTGCTGGTGCTGCGCACGGTCACTTATTTCGCCATCATCCGGGATGCGCATTCGGCGGTGGCGCTGGATCCGATCCGTGAGACCACCCAGTTTTTTCTGGATGTCTTCTCCCAGGATGACAAGTGCTACATCCGCCCGGTGAAGGTGCAATACCGCTCGCGGCGGGCGATGAACACGCTGCACGTGCGTGAAGGCGACCGCCTGCTGCCGGTGGAGGAGAGTTCGATCCTCTCGCGGATCCTCTCAAGCACCCGCTGGCTGGGCCTGCGCCAGTTGGATGGCAGCGGCTATTGGGACCGCCTGTTTTTCGAGGTCGAGCGGGTGCTCATCGAGCGCCGTGGCGGGCTGTTGGGTCCGGAAGCCGAGGAAGAGATGCTGCGGCGCGTGCGTGCGGCCTTCCGTGTGCATCGTTCGGGCATTGCCGGGCTTGCCGGTGAGTATCTGACACTCGAGGATTTCCGTGAGATCCGCAAACGCCAGATCGGTGTGGGCTCGATCGGCGGCAAGGCTCTGGGCATGCTGGTGGCACGCGCCATCCTGCGGCGTCACGACCCGGATCTGTGTGGTCGGCTGGAAGTGCACGACTCGTTTTTCGTCGGTTCCGAGGTTTTCGTGACCTATCTGGTGCGCAATGGTGTCTGGTGGATCCGCGAGCGCCAGCAGCAGCCGGATGGTTTCCTGAAGGATCTCGACGAAGGACGCGAGCGCATCATGAAGGGTGAATTCCCACCTGACATCATCCGCCAGTTCCAGGGCATGCTCGATTACTTCGGTGAAATGCCGTGCATCGTGCGCTCCAGCTCGATTCTGGAGGATGCGCTCGGCAATGCCTTCTCGGGAAAATACGAAAGCATCTTCCTGTGCAACCGCGGATCCGGTGAAGAACGGCTGGCGGCGCTTTTGGATGCGATCCGGCGTGTCTATGCCAGTGTGCTTGATCCCGAGGCTCTGCGCTACCGCAAGGCCCGCAATCTGCTCCAGAGCGAGGAACGCATGGCCTTGTTGATCATGCGGGTGTCCGGCCGGCGCCGCGGCAGCCGTTTTTTCCCGCAGGCCGCCGGCGTGGGGCTTTCCTACAATCCCTACCGGTGGCATCCGGATATCGATCCCGATGCGGGGGTGGTGCGTCTTGTTTTCGGACTTGGCACGCGCGCCGTGGACCGCTCGGACGATGACTACACCCGCTTGGTGGCGCTCAACACGCCGCTGCGCCGTCCCGAGGCCTCGCTGGATGAACAAATCGGGCATTCCCAGCGCCGGATGGACGCGCTCGATCTGGATGGCCGCGCGCTGGTCTCGCTGCCGGTCGAGAATGTGGTTGCGGAGCTGGCGGATTTTCCGGCCGATTTGTTCATTGAAACCCCGGCGGGCGGCATGCCTTGGGTGACATTCAACAAACTGCTGCGGGACACCCCGGTGGTTGCGGATTTGAGGCGCATGCTGGCGGTGCTTGCCGAGGCATACCGGCATCCGGTGGACATCGAATTCACCGTCAATTTCCTGCCGGATGGCAGCTACCGCATTCACTTGCTGCAGTGCCGCACGTTTCAAATCCGGAAAACCGGCCGTGGCGGCGGCACCGATCCCGGTGCCGTGCCCGGCAGGCGCATTCTGGAAGCCCGCGGCGCGGTCATCGGAATCGGCCGTGAAAGTCCGGTGGATGACATCCTGCACGTGCCTGCAAGTCTCTACGCCGCATTGCCGGATCGGGATCGCCATCAGGTGGCCAAGCTGATCGAGACCCTGGTGCAGCAGCACGATCCGCGGCGTGCCTTGTTGTTGATCGGGCCCGGCCGCTGGGGCACGAGCTGCCCGTCGCTCGGTATTCCGGTGCGCGCCGGCCGCATTGCCGAGGCAAGCGCGGTGTGTGAAATCGTCGCGATGCACGCGGGCCTGATTCCCGATGTCTCGCTCGGCACTCACTTTTTCAACGACCTGGTCGAGCACGAGCTGCTCTACATGGCGTGTTTCCCGGATCAAAACGGCAATTTCTTCGATGAAGACTGGCTGATGAGCCAACCGAGCCTGACCCGTGGGTTGCTGGATGCCCTGGACAAGCCGTCGAAACTCGCGCCGGTGGTCCGATGGATCGATGCCAGCGGGCTCGGGCTGACGCTGCATGCCGATCCCTTCCACCAGGTCGCGATCCTGCGTGCGGATCATTGAGGGAGTGCGGGGCGGGCTTGCGCACTTGGCCTTGCGGTGCGCCGCCATGTGCCTAATCTCGCCGCCTTTCCCATGGCCACCGTCACTCCTTTCGCCGCCCTCCGTCCGGATCCCGAACTCGCAGCGCGGGTTTGCGAGCTGCCCTATGATGTCATGTCCTCCCCGGAGGCCAAAGCGATGGCCGGGGACAACGCCCTGAGTTTCCTGCGTGTCAGCAAACCGGAGATCGACCTGCCCACGGGCACGGATCTTTACTCGGACGAGGTTTATGCCAAGGGCCGGGAGAACTTCCGGAAGCTCATCGACGACGGCGTGTTGCGCCGTGATCCCGCTCCGATGTTCCATCTTTACCGCCAGGTGATGGGTGGTCACAGCCAGACCGGTCTGGTGGGCCTGGCAAGCTGTGCCGAGTATCTTTCCGGAATTGTTAGAAAACACGAGCTCACCCGGCCGGACAAGGAGGACGACCGCGTCCGCCACATTGAGGCGCTCGACGCCCAGACCGGTCCGGTGTTCCTCACCTACAAGGCGGTGCCGGAAATCGACGCCCTCGTCGCACGGATCACCGCGACTGCTCCGGAAATCGATTTCACCGCGCCCGACGGCGTGCGCCACAGTTCGTGGCCGGTCCCGGACAAGGCCGACATCGGACTGCTCGTCGCCGAGTTCGCGAAGATGCCCGCGCTTTACATCGCGGACGGCCACCACCGCAGCGCGGCCGCCGGGCGTGTCTTCCAGAGCCGTGGCGGCGCGGGCGGCAGCGGTGGTTTTCTAACCGTGATTTTCCCGCACGACCAGATGAACATCCTTGCCTACAACCGGGTGCTCAAGGACCTCAACGGCCATACGCCGGATCAGATTCTCGCCGCGCTCGGCCGGGTGTTTGTGATTACGGAAAATCCTGATCCTGTCCCGACCCGGAAACACGATCTGGCGTTCTATCAGAACGGCGTGTGGCATGGACTCGCCTTCAGGCCGGAATTCACCATCGGCCGGTCGGCGATCGACCTGTTGGACGTCTCGCTGCTGCAAAACGAGGTGCTCGCCCCGCTCTTCGGCATCGCGGACCCGCGCACCAGCGGGCGCATCGCGTTTGTGGGAGGCATCCGCGGCACTGCGGAACTCGAGAAACTGGTGGATTCCGGTGAATTCGCCTGCGCCTTTTCGATGTTCCCCACCGGCATCGGCGACCTGATGGACATTGCCGATGCCGGCGGCATCATGCCGCCGAAGAGCACCTGGTTCGAGCCGAAGCTGCGTGACGCGATGTTTTCGCATCTGTTATGAACCGATGTTTTTTGCTGGCTAGCAGGCCAGTGAAATGTTTCCAAAAGCGTGCGGAATCACTTTTCCGCGTCGATGAGCGCGTCCCATCCCGGTCATTCCAGTCGCCACCCGCGACTGGTTGCGAGCACCCT
>JBIJBN010000141.1:0-5702 GCA_044345175.1 Luteolibacter sp. | reverse complement strand
CCTCGCCGTGATGTATGGCCAGATCACCTTTGTCGACAAATCGGTCGGCAGGCTGGTCGCCGCGCTCCGTGAGGCGGGGGTGTATGACAACACGCTGATCGTCTTCACCAGCGACCAGGGATCCCTCGGCGGCCAGTTCGGCCTTCCCTGCAAGACCAAGGGTTTTTACGAGGCGCTGATCCGCATTCCCCTGGTTGTGAAAATGCCGGGTGACAAGGAGCGCGCGAGGACCGCGGACGCGCAAGTCAGCAACATCGACATCATGCCCACGCTGCTCGAACGCGCCGGCGTCCGTTTCAGCGGGACCATCGACGGCCGCCCGTTCCTCCATGTGCTCACCGGAGGACGGGACTCGCACCGCGGCGTGATTTGCTCCGAGGTGGGCCAGCCGCGGCTTCCGCCCGCGCCGATACCCAAGGCGGATTATCCGGCATACAACCGCCGGCGCTCCGCGGAAAACATGTTCTGGTTCATCGAATACACGACACGCGGCCGCGCCGCCATGATCCGCGAGGACGGCTGGAAATACTGTTTTTACAACGGCGACATGGATGAATTATATCATTATGAGGAGGACCCCCTTGAACTGGTCAACCTGGCGGACGCCCCGGAGCACCGCGCGCGCCTGGAATCCATGAGGGAAAAACTGTTCCGCAAGGGGTTCCACGGCATCCGGTGAGCGGCCGGGCCGCGCCGTCATGCCGGCGGTCCGAGGCCGGCCAAATCGTGGTCGGAGCGGGCGGTCTCGCGCAGGGACTCGTCCATGGTGATGGCCTGGCGCAGATGGCGGCGTGCGCGCTCCGCCTCGCCGAGCACCGAGAGGTAACAGGCGAGATTGTAATGGAACACGGCCATTTCGAGCAGTGTTTTCGGCCCGCGCAGCAGCCAGTTGCAGGCGGCGAGGGTGTCGCCCGTTTCGTGCAGGCAGAAGGCGGCGCGCAGGAAGAACAGCGGCTCGTCGGCCGCCTGGATGCAAAGCAGCCGCGCGGTGTCTGCGGCGGGGTTCCATGCGCGGCCGAGCATCTGTGCGGCGAGTTGCAGCTCGAGAGCCGGCCGTTGCCGCCGCTCGGCGGGCGGCAGCCGTTCGAGCTCGGCGAGCGCCTCATCGGCGATTCCGAGTTCGAGCCATCCGCTGGCCGCCTGCAATGTTTCCGCCACGGACATCCCGGCGATCATGGATGGTTCCGGAAAAAAATGCAATCTTGCCGGTGGTGAGTTCCACGCCCCTTGCCGGATGGATTTCCACGGTTAATGTGGGACCAAGGACGGAATCCCCCCCTGCAATGACCGCCCATGTCCTGAGTTCCGCGGTGCGTCATGGCCGCGCGAAGCCCTTGCGCGCCCACCCGGTGGCCAGACTGCTGGCCGGGGCCGGCATCCGCATCGACGGCGCACGGCCGTGGGACATGCGGATCCTGCGGCCGGATGTGCTGCGGCGGGTGGCGGCGCAGGGCAGTCTGGGGCTCGGGGAGGCCTACATGGACGGCGATTGGGAGGCGGAGCGTCTGGATGTGTTTTTCGCCAAGGTGCTGCGGGCGCGGCTCGACCGCGGGGCGGTGCCGCTGCGGCTGTGGCTGCCGGCGCTGGGCGCCAGGCTGCGCAATCTCCAGAGTGTGCGGCGCGCGTGGCGCGTGGGCGAGGTGCACTATGATCTCGGAAACGATTTCTATCAGGCGATGCTCGGCCGCAGCATGGCATACAGCTGCGGATATTGGAAAAACGCGGCCACGCTCGACGAGGCGCAGGATGCCAAGCTGGAGCTGGTCTGCCGCAAGCTGGGCCTGCGGCCGGGCATGCGGTTGCTGGACATCGGCTGCGGCTGGGGCTCGCTGATGCGGCATGCCGCCGTGCATCACGGCGCCCGCTGCGTGGGCATCACCATCTCGCGGGAACAGGCGGCATACGTGCGCGGGCATTGCGGCGGACTTCCGGTGGAAGTGCGCCTTCAGGATTACCGCGGCCTGCGCGGACGCTTCGACCGCATTGCAAGCATCGGCATGTTCGAACACGTCGGCCACCGCAACCACCGCGCCTTCATGCGGGCCGCCGCCGGTTGCCTTGAGGACGACGGAATCCTGCTGCTCCATACCATCGGCAAAAACGAAGGCGGCAGCCCGTCCGATCCATGGATCGGAAAATACATCTTTCCCAACGGCGAGGTTCCCACGCTGGAACAGCTCGCGCGCGCCATCGACGGCATTTTCGTCGCGGAGGACATGCACAACATCGGGGCGCACTACGACCGCACGCTGATGGCCTGGCATCACAACTTCGAGTCGGCCTGGCCGCGTTTTGCCGCGGCGATGGGCGGGCGCTTCCGGCGGATGTGGCGTTATTACCTGCTCTCCTGCGCCGGGGCCTTCCGCGCCCGCGACCTGCAGGTCTGGCAATGGGTGCTGACGAAGCGCGGCCTGCCCGGCGGCTGCGCGCGCACCGACTGAAGGGGCGGCGCGCATGCCACGCCCGGGAGCGGCACACGTCACTTCGGCAGCAGTGCCAGCAGCTCGCCGTGCGGGCGGGCGATCACGTGCGAGGCGATCACCTTGCCCAGCGGTGCGGCGGCGGCAGCTCCGGCGGCGACGGCGGCACTCACCGCGGCCACGTCACCGCGCACCACGATGGTGACGTATGCGGCGCCGATTTTCTCCTTGCCGACGAGTTTGACATCGGCGGCCTTGAGCATGGCATCGGTGGCTTCGAGGATGGCGGTGAGACCCTGGGTTTCAAGAATGCCGAGGGCTTGGGATCCGGAATTTGCGGTGTGGTCGTTCATGGGAAAGTCGGTGGGCAGGAATTGGTCGCGGCCGCCATAGAGCGGGTTGATGGCATTGGGGGCATGGTAGAGGGATGCATATTGGGAGTCGGGCTTTGCAAGGCGCGCGCCGAGGCAGTCGACCCCGAGCTTGCGGGCGATGCCGGCGGCCGACTCGAGCGCCGCGGTGACATCCGGAACGCCGCCTGCGATGCGGATGACGATTTCCTCGCTGCCGCTGGTGTCGAAGCCGAGGATGCGCACGCCCGCCGCCTTGGCCACGCCGTCGGCGACCACTGCGGCGATGCTGAAAAACGGCACCTCGATGAAACCCAGCGCGCTCATGACCGTGGCCGACGTTCAGCCGTCCGGGAGTCGGGAGCCTCCGAGATTTGCCGCAGCACGGCATTGACAATGCCGTCCACATCCACCCTGCCGCCCGCGGCGGTGCCGGGATCGGCGCGGCACTCGCGCGAGGCCTCATCGAACCCGCAGGCGGCCAGCACGCATGCCAGCTTCGAGCGCATCGCCGCGATCATCTCCGCCTCGCCATGGGAGATCGGGAAGCGCGCGTGGCCGGCCTTGAACCCGCGCAGCTCGTAGCCCGAGCGGAATCCTTCCGGGAAATTCGGCGCGCCGACCATCAGCTGGAACAGGTCGAGCAGTTCGTATTGGATTCGCCGCGCCTCGTCCCAGTTGCCGGCGCGGGCGTTCTGATAGAGACTCATCACCACCTCCGGCGCGACACCCGCGGTGGAGATGGTGCCGCCGTCGGCCCCCATGAAAAGCGCGGCGCACATCAGTTCCTCCCAGCCGTTGAGCACCGAGAAGTCGGGACGTTGCGGCTTGATCATGTGCAGCGTCTGCTGCAGGCGGCCCATGTCCTTCGATGTGTCCTTGGTGCCGACGATGCGCGGGCAGTCGAGCGCCAGCCGCCGGAGCACCGGCAGGCTGATTTCGTTGGCGAAGACCGGAATGTTGTAAATGACGATGTCGACCGGCGATTTGGCCGCCAGTTCGCGGAAGTAGGCCTCGATGCTTTCCTGTGAGAGTTTGTAGTAATACGGGCCGGTGATGGAGACCGCGCGGCAGCCGAGGTCGGCGCAGAGCGCGCACATTTCCAGCACCAGTTCGACATTCGGTTCGGCCGCGCCGGCCAGCACCGGCAGTCCGCGCGCCTCCCCGCAGACGATGCGCAACACGTTCCTGCGCTCCTCATGGCTGAGGCGGATGAATTCACCCATGCTGCCGTTCGGATAGAACCCGGAGACCCCCTTGGCGGCGAGCCAGCGGATGATGCGCCTGAGTTCGTCCTCATCGATGCGCCCCTTGGCATCGTAGGGGACGATGTTGGGGACGAAGATGCCCTGGATGCTGCCGGTGGGTGGTTTCATGGGTCAGTCCGGGAGGTGGAGCCGGTAGATGCGGCGCGCGTTCGCGCCGTAGAGCGCCGCGCGTTCGGGATCGGCGCATTCCGCAAGGATCCCGTCAAGCAGGTCTTTCCATGCGCGCAGCCCGCGGGTGAGGTTGCAGACCGGCCAGTCGCTGCCCCAGACCACGCGGTCCCAGCCGAAGCACTCGATGGTGTGCTCGACCACCGGGCGCAGGGTCTCGGCGGTGATTTCGCCGCCGGCGTAGGCGATGATGCCGGAGATTTTGCACGACAGGTTTGGCCGTTTGGAAACTTCCCGGAGTTGATCGCGCCATAGCCCGAGATCACCGGAGGCGATGTCGGGCACGCCGCAATGATCGAGGATGAAACGGGTGTCCGGACAGGCGTCGACCAGGGCGGCGCCGGTGGCCAGCTGGCGCGGCAGCAGGCAGAGGTCGAAGGTGAGCCCGGCCCTGCCGATAAGTGCGATGTTGTCGCGGAACCGCGGCGTGGTGGAGAGCTCGTCCGGCTGGGTGTGCAGCACGCGGCGGTAGCCGACGAGCCGCGGGTGGGCGCAGGCCTCAAGGTGCGCGGCGAAATCCGGATCTTCCGGGCGGCATGCGGCGATCACGCCGCAGATGCGGTTGGCTGGCTCCTCGGCGAGCGCGCAGAAGAATGCCGCCTCGGAAATGGATTGCACCGCAGGCACATCGACCTCCATGAAGATCGATGCGGTGATTTCCCCTGCTCCGGAATCGGCGCGGAAATCCTCAAGCCGGAAAGCGCGTCCATCGAGCATGGGAAATCCGGAAGTCCAATCGTAACGGAAGTGGTCCGGGTAAAGCAGGTGCAGGTGGGTGTCGATCCGGTCCATGGAATTGGCTGCGGGGGTGGCCATGCGCGATGGGCGGCATCCCACATCATGAACCGCCGTGCGGCAAGAAAGGATGCGCGCGTGTCATCAACCGGTTGTGGACAGTCCGTCCTGTTCCGGCAGGAAGGGACAAGGGATGCGGGCCAGCAGCTCCGCCGCGGTGAGGCCCGAGCCGCGCAGGTGTGCCAGTGAGAGCGCGTCGTGGCGTTTCGCCAGCCGTTTGCCGTGATCATCCAGGACCAGCGGGTGGTGGAGATACAGTGGCACGGGCAGGCCCAGCAGCACTTGCAGCGTGCGGTGGACATGCGTGGAGGGCAGCAGGTCGCTTCCGCGGGTCACATGGGTGATCCCTTGGAAGGCATCATCCACCACGACGGCCAGGTGATACGCCGCGCCGGCCTGCTTGCGGGCAAGCACCACATCACCGAGCAGGCCCGGGTCCACCCGCACGGTGCCGTGCAGGAGATCGTGGAAAACCAGCGGACCGGTGGCAGCGGACGCGCGCCGGGAATCGAGCCGCCACGCGTGGGGCTCGCCGGCGGCGATGCGGTCCGCGCTTTCCGCCGCGCTCATCCCGAGACAGGTCCCCGGATAGGCCGGCCCCTCCGGACCATGCGGTGCGGCGGCCATCGCCGCCCATTCCTCCTGAATTTCCCCACGCGTGCAAAAACACGGATACACCATGCCGCGCTCGCGCAAGGTGG
>JBIJBN010000140.1:0-5707 GCA_044345175.1 Luteolibacter sp. | reverse complement strand
CACGAACCTCTTCACTATTTAGGATCAAATAGCCGCCATCATTCGGCTCGCTTCCTGTGAGCATAGCAGGCATACCTCTTACAAGCGGCTGCGACTGACTATCGACAAACAGATTCTGGCCATCGATTAGATATGCGTTTATGTTAGAAACTGTCCTAGAATGGTTCTCTTCGTAGATCGTCTTTGAGCGGTTTGTTCCTTTCTTGGCAATCCCAACGATTACGCAAATAACCGCGAGAGTGCCACCCGGGAGCGTGGGTGCCTTCAGTGGCAGGAGTTGATGAAGAGGATGCGGATGAGGGCATCCGCGCTCCCGTTCCGAACAGGCCGCCGTTGACGTAGGGGAAGACGTTGGCCCAGGGCTTGATCCTCGCTTTTTCCCGGTCGGCGAGCCGGGTATTCATCGCGCGGAACAGCTCGGAGATCACCTCGTGGGTGTTCGAGGAATCGCGGGCGCTCATCTGCTCCACGGTGGCGGTGAAGAGGCTTTCGCTGCGGATGATGTTGGTGTCCTCGGCGAAGAAGCAGAAGATCACGCGGGCCATGAAGTGGTTCAGGTCCTCGCGGCGGGCGGCGCCGGCCCATTCGGGGTTGTCCTTGAGCAGCTCGATGTAGAGGCGGTTGAGGCGGCCGGTGGCCTTGATGTCGAAGGCGTTTTCGCGGATCTGGCGGACGGTCGAGATGCCGGCGAGCGGGAGGAAGAAGCCGAAGTGGTCGGCGAACTTCGGGTAATCGCAGGCCAGCGTCTCGCCCTCGCCTTCGAGGGCCTCGGCCTGGAGTTCGATGCCATCGGTGGCGAGGATGAACTTGGCTTTGTGGGAGGTGGTCTTCTTGCTTTCGCGCAGCGCCTTGAGGGTGTCCGCCACCTGTCCGGGCGGGCAGGTCTTGAGGTGGATGTGGCCGCGCTGGAGGACCGCGCCGGGGATGTCCGACTGGTTGGTGCCGCCCCGGCCTTCCGCGCGGAGGCGTTTGAGGGTGGTTTCCTTGTTGCCGAAGGCGGCGAGGAACTCGAAGGGGAACTCCGCCGCGTCAAACGGCTGTTCCGCGAGCAGGGAGACGGCTTCTTCGATTTCGACGGCGTTCATGCTTCGATATGGGGTGTCAGCCGCACTCTTGGCGATGTTGTTCAGAATCGAGCCGATCTCCATCTGTTGGCGGCGAGCCCGAGCTGCGCCTTGAAGCCGATGATCACAGCGGAAGATTCCTTGGGAGAGACTTTGCGTTTGGCGGGCATTGACAGGTGAAATCCAGGAAATTCTAGCGACTGTTATGGGACAAATACGGGGGGGCAGGCTCGGAGAATCCGCCACCCTCCCCTAGCGCAGTCAACCAAGAATCCGGCCTCCGCCTCAAGGTCAATCGACGGGCATGCCGACCAAGGCCAGGCGTTCACTCCATGATGAAATCCTCCCGAGATAACGGGTGCCAGTCGGGAATCTCATCCGGCTCCTTTTTGTTGTAGGCGATTTTCTGCCGAACGCCTGTCAAATCCTTGTGGATCAGCACCTTGAAGTTCGGTTTCCAGTCGTCTCCTTCAGTGTCGAACGCTTCGCCAACCCCCGTTTCCCGCATCCGATCCGGACACCGGAATCCGGGCTCCGGCTTGTTCAACGACCTTCAAGGCTAAAGCAAATTCCTGCCAATCGGCAGGGACGCGCGGCCAGCGCGGCCGATTTTATCCAAGCACGCCGCCAACCTGATGGACATCCACGGTGCGGCGGGCCGCCACGCCCTGCCGTTTTTTCCCATTGGCAGCATCAGGCGGGGCCGGCAGAGGCATCGATGGCATGGATGCCGACCTGGTGTTCGTCGCAGAGGGCGGCGACTTTTTCCTTTTCGAGCAGCAGGGTTTTGCCGGCTTCGAGGGTGATGCCGCGGATCCCGGCGGCGGCGCAGGACTCGATGGTGTGCGGGCCGATGACCGGGACGTCGAATCGCAGGTCCTGGTTGGGTTTTGAAACCTTGACGAGCATCACGTCCTTGCCGCGGCCGAGTTCGCCGCCGCGGCGGATGCAGGCGTTGGTGCCCTCGAAGGCCTCGACGGCGAGGACGGTGCCGTGGCGGACGACGACGCTCTGGCCGATGTCGAGCGCGCTGGTTTGTTTGGCGATGCGGAAGCCGAAGCGCGCGTCCTCGAGCTGGCGTTTTTTGAAAGGCGGGCCGCAGACATGGCCCGCGGCAGGCAGGTGGTCATCGAGGAAGGTGGTGGCATCGAGCACGGTGATGCCGTCCTTGGCCAGTTCCGCGGCAATGCCGCCAAAGAGCGTCTCGGCATTGCGCTCGCGGATGCGCGCCAGCATCATCAGCACCCGCAGGTCCGGCCTGAGGTCGAACAGGTTCCTGGGGGAGATCTGGCCGATCATCACCGCCTCGGTGACACCCTCGCGCTTGAAGAAGCGGATCATTTTGCCGAGTTGGGCGACGCGGAACCACTCGGTGGCATCGGCCAGTGCGGCGAGATCCGGTTTGGTTTCGCCATGAAAGGCGGCGACGGCGAGTTTCACGCCCGGTGAGTGGCGGCGCGCGGCGGCGATGAAGGTTTCCGGATAGACACCGCTGCCTGCGATGATGCCGATGATGCGGGGATGGGCCATGGATGGAAAATCGGGGAACCGTCTGCCGCGCGTCCGGAGATCCGGGAGAAAGTAGCGGCTGTGGGACTCGAACCCACACTCGTTGGAACTCGATTTTGAGTCGAGCGCGTCTACCAATTCCGCCAAGCCGCCCCGGTGCGGGAGAATCTGCCGGACCCGGACGCCCGGCGCAAGCGCAAAGCCGACGGGCACGCGTTGGAAGCCGTGGCGGCCACGGGATTTTCCGGCTGGTGGTCCCGCCAGGAATCGAACCTGGACCTACGGCTTCGGAGGCCATCGTCCTATCCATTGGACCACGGGACCGGGCGCTCGGCGCGGCCGGAGAGACTGGCTATCCGCGGCACATCGGATTGGCAAGGAGAAGCATGGGGCGGGAAGACAAAAAGTCGTGACGCGGCTGCGGGCGGCCGCGGCCGGGGCAGCCTTCCCGTTGCGGCGGGGCATTTGCGGATTGCCTGGGCATTCCGGACCTTCTAATCCGGCATCCGTCATGTTTCATCCGGCATTTCAGGATTTCATCAAGCCGCAGTGGCGGAAAATCATCGAGACCCTCAAGCATGACGGCGGTTTGCCGGTGGCCGAGCTGGCGCGGCGGACCGCTGGCAGCTACATGACGGTCAAGACGCATTGTGAGGAACTGGCGGAGGCCGGATATCTTGCCCGCACCCGGCTGCCGCGCGCGGCGGTGGGGCGTCCGGAAATTTTTTACAGCCTCGCGGGCAAGGCCGACGCGTTGTTTCCGCTGGCCGGCATCGCGTTCGCGATCGAGATGTTGGAAGAGCTGCGGGCGATGCATGGTGAGAGCGCGCCGGAGCGGTTGCTGAACCGGCACTTCGGCAAAACCGGAGAACGCCATGCGGCGGTGGTCGGCCGCGACGGCGACCTTGTTGCGAGAGTGATCAAGCTTGCGAACCTGCGACACAGTGAAGGGCATGCCTGCCGCTGCGATCAGGATGCCGGACAGCCGCTCCGGATGGTGGAATGCCACAACCCGCTGCAGCCGGTTTTCGAGCGCTTCCCGCGGGCGGTGATGATGGAACTGCGGATGATCGAACATGTGCTCGGAGCCGGGGTCCGTCGCAGCGAGCTGCCGGGCACACCGCATGGCTCGCCGCGTGTCGTTTTCGAAATCCCTGCCGGAAACACGCACTGAGGACCGCAGCCGCGCGCTCAGTGGTTCACGCCGGACACTCCGGCCTTGAGATCGCCGATGGCCCACTGGATGCCGGCCAGATAATGGCGCACGACCACGGGATGCCAGTAGATGTGGTGGTTGTGGCCCAGCGAGCAGTAAAACACCCGGCCATCGCCCCACTGGCGCGCCCATGAAACACCGAAGTCGCCATCATCGCGCCGGATGCCCCTGACATTCATGTCCGACTTCTCCGTGTCCAGGCGCAGCAGCATGTGCACCGCGCCGGAATCATAGGGATCCCCGAGCTGATAGATCTCCTCCCTGAACTCCACGCTGTTGCCGCCGAACATCGCGACAAGCGGATGGTTTTCCCGGCCGGGCTCCACCTTGATGCTCACCCGGGTATTGGCCGTCCACGGATGGCCGTCGAAGTAGCCGTTGATCATCCTGCCGTATTCCCGCCATTGGTAACAACTGTCGGTGGCGGCGTGGATGCCCACGAACCCGCGGCCGCCGCGGATGAAATCCATCAGGTTTGCCTTGAGCCTGTCCTCACGCGCGCGGGCCGCTGCCTTTTGTGCCGCGTCCATCCCCGCCAATTCCTGCGGGTGCGGTGAGAAAACCTCCAGTGTGGTGTTCAGGAAACACACCGCGTCATAGGAGTCGAGATTCGGGCGTTCGAACTGGCCGGGATCCTCGCTGGCCACCGCCACGAACGCACCGGTGCGGCGGCCCAACTGCGCGAGCATCAGGTGGCCGGTGGGAATCGATTCGTGGCGGAAGCCGTTGGTCCTTGAGAAGACCAGCAGCCTGCGCGGTTTGGCGGGAGCGGCGTATGGTTCCGCAGGCAGTGCCAGCGCGATGTTTTCCGCGGCCTCCGGTGGCACGTCTCCGGGAGGCTTGTCCCTCCTCGCCGCCACCAGCAGCACCGCGCCGAGGGCAAGCGCGCATGGAATGATCGCCTTCATGACAAATCGGGTGGGTCCACGCACGGATGCCGCGGAGCACGCCCGTGCCTAGCCTGCCGGTGTGGAAAATGGCAGACAAATCCGATTGTCAGGCGGTTTTGGCATTCGTAGCATTCCCCAGCAAACCCGTGCCAGCCCGTGTGACCAGTCCGCCCGTTTTCCGGTATCCGGCGCCGATCCGCGCGGTCGTGGCTGTGGCCGCCTGCCTGCTGGCCGCTGCGGCATCCGCGGCACCCGCTTTCACCGGCTGGGACATCCGCAAGCACGACGGGCGTGACTATGTTTCCGCCGAGAGCGTGAAAAGCGCATACAGGTTCCACTCCCTCGTGCGCTCGGGCAGGTCGGTCTCGCTCACCAGCCCGAAGGTGGTGATGAAACTCAGCATGGGTGGCCGTGAATGCCTGATGAATGGCGTGAAGTTTGTCTTTTCAAATCCAGTGGTCGCAATCGGGGACAAGCCGTTCATCTCGAGGATCGATCTGGCCAAGCTGATCGACCCGGTGCTGCGGCCCAGCTTCATCCCGAATGCCGCGAATTTCCGCACCGTCATCCTCGATCCCGGGCATGGCGGCAAGGACCCCGGCGCGACCAACTCGCTGGGCACCGAGGCGGCGTCCAATCTCAAGCTTGCGGCGCGCGCCAAGACGATGCTGGAGGCCAGGGGCTTCCGCGTGGTGATGACCCGCACCAGCGACCGCTACCTCTCGCTGCAGGAACGCGTCGACCTTGCCAACTCGGTGCGCGAGAACGCGGTTTTCATCAGCATCCATTTCAACTCCGGCGGCCGCGAGGCCCGGGGCATTGAAACCTTCACCCTCTCGCCGCCGGGCGTCTCACACTACGGCAGGGATCTGATCGCCACCGACAGCCAGGCCCGCACCGGCAACGAGCACGACTCCGCCAACATCGCCCTGGCCACCGCGGTGCACGGATGCCTGCTGCGGCGCCTGCAGCGCAACACCTTTGATCGCGGCATCAAGCGCGCGCGCTTCAACGTGCTGTCCGGCGTG
>JBIJBN010000139.1:0-5709 GCA_044345175.1 Luteolibacter sp. | reverse complement strand
GCGCCTGTTCTACCGCCAGATCACCCCGCGCGACTTGTGGGTCGAGGACCCGGCGTCCACACATTACAACCGCAACCTGGTTCTCGACCGTGATCCCTCGACGCCATGGGAGCACAAGCAGCAGATGAAACAAAACGACCCGGCCCACTCACTCAAACTCTTCATCGCGCACAACGCGCCGCCCCGAGTGGTCCCCGGCGCCGGTTCCTCGATCTTCTTCCACATCTGGCGCGCGGGCGGCGGCAAACCCACCGCCGGATGCACCACCATGGAGGAAACCCGCCTGCGCCGGCTGATCGCAGGAATCGATCCGGACCTCAAACCCCTCTACGTCCTGCTGCCACGCGCGGAATACAACCGCTACCGCAAGACCTGGAAGCTGCCTTGAGACCGATCCGGAAACCGCGCCGGCATGCGCGCCGGCGCGGCATGTCAAACCGGCTCGCGCAGCCGCCCGATCGCCTCGCGCAGGTCATCGGCGGTCACACGGTCGGTCACTATCGCGCGGCCGGGCGCCTCCAACACCACGAAACGGATGGATCCGGCGGCGAACTTCTTGTCACGCGCCAGCCGCTCCATCACCACCTCCGTGCCGATCTGCGGATCCAACACCAGCGGCAGGCCGAATTTTTCCAACAGGCCCAGAATCACCACCGACGCCTCCGGCGCGAGTCCCGCCCGACGCTCTGAGAGATAAAGCGCCGCGCGCATCCCCAGCGCGACCGCCTCGCCGTGCAGCAACCCGCCATAAGGCACGGCCGCCTCGATGCCGTGACCCACGGTGTGGCCGAAGTTGAGCAACGCGCGGATGCCGAGCGTCTCGTGCTCGTCCGCCTCCACCACCCTTGCCTTCACCGCGATGTTGCGGGCGATCAGCTCCGCGGGCACCGCGCGGGACGCGGGATCCAGCGCGGCCAGCTCCCCGAGCATCGGCGCATCGCGGATCGCGGCATGCTTCACCGCCTCCGCGAAACCCTCGCGGAACTCCCGGTCCGGCAGCGTGCGCAGCGTTTCCGGATCCACCAGCACCAGGCGCGGCTGGTGAAACGCTCCTAACAGGTTTTTCCCCTCGGCCACGTTCACACCGGTCTTGCCACCCACCGAGGAATCCACCTGCGAGACAATCGTGGTGGGAACCTGCACCATCGGCAGTCCACGGTGGAAAATCGCGGCCGCGAATCCGGCCAGATCGCCGACCACACCGCCGCCGAGCGCCACCACCAGCGAGTTGCGGTCGTGCCCCTCGCGGATCATCGAGCGGCACACGCCCTCCACGCACGACATCGACTTGGAGGCCTCCCCGGCGGGCACCGTGTGCAGCGTGCATTGGAATCCGGCCGCAGCCAGCGAGGCCTCCAGCACCGGACCGTGAAGCGGAGCCACGGTGTCGTCGCTCACCACCGCGACCCGCCGCCCCGCCAGCCCGGCATCCGCGATCAAACGTCCGGCCCGGCCGAGGATTCCGGCATCGACAACGACCTCATACGAACGCTCCGCAAGAGCGACATGAACGGTGGGCATGGGCCGCAGCATGGAACATCCGGCCCTCATGTCCATACCGGATCGAGCCGCACGGCCTGCACCTCATCACGGGGCGCGGCGGCTGATGCTGACCACCGCGGCGAACTTGCGGCAGATTTCCCCAAGCCACGGGTCGCTGCGGATCCGCGCCAGAGTCCACGGCATGCGGAAACGCCAGTTGTCCCCGCCACTGGTGCCGGGATGGTTGATGCGCACGTCAAGGTCGAACAACTCGGTGACCATCAACGAGGCGTAGCGCGAATTGGAGGAAAACAAGGCCTTGATCAGGCGCAGGCGGATGCCCTCGGTGCAGTCCGGCCACCGCCCGTCCGCAGGCTGCGGGATGCCGGCGAACTCGGAGAGAATGCGCAGCGTGTTGTGCGCCCCATGGGACTGCCACCCGGATGACTCGTCCGGGTTTTCACGGTGCCGGCGGATGGCATCGAGACATCCGCGCCAGATGCCGTTGACCGGATCGTGATCATGTGTGGAATAGGTGGCGAAGGAGTGCTCCGGAAAACAATTCCCGGGCGTGGGATGACCAAGGTCGTTGCAGTCCCAGTGCGGGATGCGGAAACCCGCGATGCCCAGATCCGCCAGATGCGGACGGACGTATTCGGGAACCCATCCGAGGTCCTCCGCAATCACCTCCGCGCCATCCGCCGCAGCCATCACCGCGCGCAACCGGATGTCGCCGTCGTCCCGGTTGGCGGCCTTGTTCTCCACCGTGTCATCCGGCCGCAGGAACCAGCGCGGCAGCCGCCCCTGGTTCATCGCAGCGGCCTGCTCGTGCGACAACCCGATGAACTCACCATTGCGCTCGGGACGCCACGGAAAGGCATAAATCCGGTAAAAACCCAGGATGTGGTCCAGACGGAACATCCTGAAAATCCCGGTGAGCCGGCTGATGCGTGTCTTCCACCAGCTGAAACCGTCCGCCTCCATGTGATCCCATCGGTAAAGCGGGATCCCCCAGTTCTGCCCCCATTGCTGGAAAAACGGATCGCTCTGGCCCATGCCCTCCGGCGGCGATCCGCCACACCAGTCGAGATGGAATTCATCCCGCTGGAAAAACACATCGCACGAGTGCCAGCTCACACCGATCGGCACATCACCCATCAGTTTCACCCCACGCGCGTCCGCATGCTCCCTCAACGCCCGCCACTGGCGGTGGCACAACCACTGCACAAAGGCGAAAAAACCGAGCCGGTAATCCACCGCCTCCGGGTCGAGCCGGCGCAGCTCCTCCACATGCGCACGCGCCTTGCGCGGCGTGTCACAACCCGCCGGCCACCGGTCCCACGTCAACTGCTCGCCGTGACGATCCATCAGAAAACGAAACAAACAATAGTCGTCCAACCAGTCGCACTCATGCCCGCAGAAACCGGCGAACTCGTCCCGCAACCCCTCCCCCGCAAGATCGAACTTCGCCCACGCCAACTCCAACAGCGTGCGCTTCACCCGCCGCACGGCCGGGTAATCGACCTGCGCGGCATCCGCAGCCCCACCAAGCCGCCCGCGCGCCGCGGCAAACTCGCGGGCGTCCAGCCATGGCAGCCGCCGCTCGTCCAGCGTCAGATAAACCGGATCCAGCGCGGCGGAGGAAATCGCACTGTATGGGCTTTCGTCCGGGCCGTTCTCATTGATCGGCAGCAGCTGGATGAAGCCCACCCCGTGCTCCGCCGCCCAGTCCACCCATTCGCGCAGCGCCTCGGTGTCACCAATGCCGAAATCCCCCTCGCGGCGCGGGGAAAAGGCGGGGATGAGAATGCCTGCCTGGCGCTTTCCCGATGCTTGCACGCCATGAATGTCGGCGGGCGGAGCACAGGCGTAAATGCCGAATTTTCGCCTCCTAACAAAAATTTCCCCGCCTGAAATGAGGTTTTGACAAACACCGCCCGGGGCCCCAGGATGGCGATTGGGAATGATGCAACCCTTCCCGCAACCAACCACGAAAACAACCATGAAAAAAGCACTCTGGATCCCGATGCTGGCCGTCCCGGCCGTTCTCCTGTCCTGCAAACCCAAGGAAGCCGTGACCGAAAAAATCGACGCCGGCGCGGAAAAGATCGCCGAGGGCGTGCAGGAAATGGCCAACACCGCCGCAGACGAAGCCGCCAAAGCCGCCGAAGCTGCGAAACAAGCCGCAGAAGAGGAAGCCGCCAAACTGAAGGCCGCCGCTGAGGAGGAGGCCGCCAAAGCCAAGGCCGCCGCCGAGGAAGCCGCACAAAAGGCGCGGGATGAGGCCGCTGCAGCGGAAGCCGCTGTGGAGTCCGCCGTGGACTCTGCCGTGGACACCGCCACCGAAACCGTGGAGGATGTGAAATCCGCCGTCGAGGATGCGGCCAGCGAAATCAAACAAGCCGTCGAAGAGGCATTGCCCGCTGGCGAATGATCCACCACCCGCGGCTAACAACCGCGGATCTCCATACTCAACCCAAAGCCGGCGTTTGTTTTCAAACGCCGGCTTTTTTCACATACGGAATGCACCCCCGCAATGTCCGCCCCATCACCAGTGAGCGCCCCACAGCCTCACTGGCAGATGGTGACGGTTGGGCAAGATCGCTGGACTCGACAGACGGCGTGGAACGGGTCAGCGTGCGGTCATGAAACGCTTGCTGATAGCGCTGCTGACGCGTGAAGGTGATGGATTCGCGGCCCTGTGTCCCGAGATCGAAGTGCTTTCGCTGGTCGATACGGTGGAAGAAGCCAGAACCAGCCTTCTGAAATCCTTGGAGTTGACTCGCCAATGTATGTATCCCTGCGTCCGAAATCGATGAACAACTTTCTTCCGCGTCCCATGTCTCTGCCACGGAGGTGGAAGTGGCCTGAGCCATCCCCAACTCCCCGCCTGCGTCCGGGCCAACGGCTCTTCCAACGGCCTTCTCGCCTGAAACAAATTCCCGGCAGCCTGCGCTCTCTGTCTGCATGCCTGCTTCTCTGCACGGCAGCTCGCGCGGATCTCGGAATGGACATCCAGGCGATCGTGGATGAGGAGATGGCGGCGAGAAATGTGGCGGGCGCCGTGGTCGGGGTCTGGCGCGGCGGCAACCGTTGACGGTGTTCGCCCGCGGGTTCTCCGACATCGGGGGAAATGTGCCGGTTTCTCTGGCCGATCATTTCCGCATTGCAAGCATCACCAAGACGTTCACCACCACGCGCGTGTGGCAGTTGGCGGATGCGGGGGCTCTTTCGCTCTCGGACCCGGTCGGCAGCTACTTTCCGGACATGCCAGAGCTGGTGAACAGCACGGCGACGCTGCGGCAACTGGGCAACATGACGGCGGGATTTCATGATTATTCGCGCGATCCGGCCTTCATCGCGACCGTCCAGGCCGATCCGCTGAGAGTCTGGAGTCCGTTGGAATTGGTCGAATGGTCCAATGCCAAGGGTCCGAATTTCGCCCCGGGAGCCGCGTGGGAGTATTCGAACACGCACACCGTCCTGCTGCAAATGGTCATCGAGCGGGTGACGGGCAACAGTCTGGCGCAGGAATTCCACAACGCCTTTGCCACGCCCCTTTCGCTCAACCAAACCAGCTATCCGGCGACGGCGGATCTGCCCGATCCTCATGTGATCGGTCACACCATCGATGCTGCCACGGGCCAGGCCACAGCCGCGCCGGACTACCATCCGTCGATTTTCTGCGGGGCGGGCGGCATCGTCTCGACCTTGGATGACATGCAGATATGGATCGAGGCCGTGGGGACGGGCGATCTGGTTTCCCTGCAAAGCCAGGCAGAACGCCTCGACATGGTCGCGACCGGTCTGGGCTTTGACTATGGCTTCGGCGTCATGGGAGTCGGAGACTGGATCGGCCACAACGGCAGCTTCCCTCCCGGCTACCAAAGCATCGCGCTCCATGATCCGGTGCAGGATCAAACCATCGTCGTGCTGACCAACTCGTGGTTCACCGACGACTATCATTTTCCCGGTGAAATGGCCGTCCGGATCATGCCCCTGCTCGTGCCGGAGCCTTCGACTTGCGCATTGTTCGCGCTCGCCGCAACGGGGCTCGGCACACACTTCCTGCGTCGCCGGCGGGGGTAGCTGCAAAGCGAAACGCCGTCGACGCGACGCCGTGCAAAAGCAGGGGCCCACCTCATCGCCGAGCTGCCTGATCCGAAGTTGCTAAGGAATGCCCGCCAGCTTGCCGCCTACGCGGGAGTCACGCCGCCATCTTCCAGA
>JBIJBN010000138.1:0-5728 GCA_044345175.1 Luteolibacter sp. | reverse complement strand
GCTCGCTCGCCGATTTCTTCTTCCCCGCACTGCGCCACGCTGGCTTGCTCCGGGAGCATGACGCATGGTTCAACGACACTTGGCAAAACATCAGCAACGTCATCACCCGCTATCCGGACTCCGACAACACACGCAACACCGCCGCATGGTTCGCCTCACGCGCGCTGCGCCAGCTCGACGCCGCCGAACAACACATCCGCCACGCGCTGGCCGCCAATCCCGGCCAAGCGGCCTACCTCGACACCATGGCGGAAATCCAGTTCGCCCGCGGCAAACGCGCCAAAGCCCTCGAATGGTCGCAACTCGCAGTGGGCGTGTCGCCGGAAGACACCATGCTGCGCCGCCAGCGCGAACGCTTCCGCTCCGCACCACCCCCACGCTGAACGCCCGCCGACCGCCAGCCGACCGCCAGCCGGACGGAATCCGCCGCCGCCCGTTCTGCGGACTCGCGGTCCGTGCCACACCGTGTATCATCCGCAGCGTGCACGCACGCTCATTCACATTCCTCGGCACCGGAACCTCGGTGGGGGTCCCGGTCATCGGCTGCAAATGCGCGGTCTGCACCTCGCCGGATCCACGCAACCACCGCCTCCGCTCCGCCGCACTCATCCGCACCGGATCCGCAAGCGTCCTCGTGGATTCCGGCCCGGACCTCCGTGCCCAGGCACTGCGCGAAAACCTCAGCGAAATCGACGCGGTCGTCTACACCCACGCCCATCTGGACCACGTCGCGGGCTTCGATGAACTGCGGGCCTTCTGCTGGAAACGCGAATCCCCGCTGCCGGTCCACGCCGGCCGCGAATGCATGGACACACTCCAACGCATGTATCAATGGGCGTTCTCACCGGGAAATGTCTATCAGGGATATGTCAGGCCCGACGCCCGCATCATCGACGGCCCGTTTTTCCACGGAGACCTCAAAATCACCCCGCTGCCGGTGGAACACGCCGCACTCGAAACCCTCGGCTTCCGCTTCGATCACCCGCACGCCCGCAGCATCGCCTACCTGCCCGATGTCAAACGCGTGCCCAATGACACCCTCTGGCGGATCCGCGGTGTCGATGTGCTGGTGGTGGACGCGCTGCGCCCGCAACCGCACCCGACACATTGCTCGACCGCTGAGGCGCTGGAAATCATCCGCGAGGCAGCTCCCGGCGAGGCATGGCTCACCCACCTCGGACATGAAAACGACCACCACAAACTCGGCTTGGAACTGCCCGCCGGTGTGAAAGTGGCATGGGACGGACTCCAAATCCCGCTGTGACACCCCGCTCGCCGTTCTTGCATCTCCCTGCCCCACCCTCCAGTGTGTCGGTGATGCGCCTCACCGTCCTGATCCCATGCATGCTGGCGGGCGCCATCACCACGGCACTGGCATCCATCGCGCCGGAATCCGTGGCCGTGCTCTACAACACATCCGTGCCGGAATCACAAAAACTCGCGGAGTTCTACCGCGAGGCCCGCGGCATCCCTGAACAAAACCTCATCGGCCTGGCCATGCCGGCCACCGCGGATATCTCGCGCGCGGAATATGACCAATCCATCGCCAGACCGCCGCAGCTGGTGGCGCATCGGACGCGACAGCTCCGGCATCCGCATGCCGCTGGTCAACCGCATCCAGGTGCTGGTCACCATGCGCGGCGTGCCACTGCGCATCAATCCGTCGCCCAAACCCGCCACGCCGCCGGGCACACGGCCGCAACAAACCGCGCAAAATCCCGTGGCGGAACGCGATGAGGCGTCCGTGGATTCCGAACTGGCGATGATCGGCATCGGCAACCTGCCCGCCTCCGGCGCGATCCAGAACAAGTTCTACAAATCGCCCAAAGGCATCGCCGCCGCGAAAATGCCATTCCTCATCCTCACCGCGAGAATCGACGCCGCCTCGCACGCCACCTGCCAACGCATGATCCGCGACGCCCTGGATACCGAAAAAAACGGACTCTGGGGAATCACTTATGTGGACATCGCCAACAAATACCCGCAGGGCGACCAATGGCTCGAATCCATCGCCACCCGCACAAGACAGGCGGGCATCCCGACAGTGGTCGACCGCTTCAACGAAACACTGCCGAAAAACTATCCGATGCTGAATGCCGCGGCTTATTTCGGCTGGTATGCCGGAAACGCGAACGGGCCATTCCTCAACCCGCGCTTCCGCTTCCGCAAGGGTGCCGTGGCCGCGCACCTCCACTCGTTCAGCGCCCAGCAACTCGCAAGCACACGCCTCAACTGGTGCGCCGCCCTGCTCGAGCGCGGCGCCGCGGCCACCCTCGGCAACGTGTTCGAACCCTACCTCCACATGAGTCATGATTTCGGCCTGCTCCACCAGGCGCTGCTGGATGGCAGATCATGGGTCGAGGCATGCTGGATGGCCATGCCCGTGGCCTCATGGCAGGCTGTCGTCCTCGGCGATCCGCTCTACAGGCCATACCTCCATCTATCCGGCACAGGAGCCGTGACCCGCGAGGACCGCGAGTTCCGCGCCCTGCGCGCGGCGGTACTCCAATGGCCGGACTCGCATGCCGAACGCCGCAACCAGCTGGACCGCGCGGCCGCACGCATGAACAGCGGCACCATCGCCGAGGCCGTCGGCCTCGAACTGCTCGCCGAGGGACTCACCGCCGAGGCAGTCGCACGCTTCCGCACCGCGAAAACCACCTACATCCGCACCGAGGACAAAATGCGCCAGGACCTCCACATCGCCGCCATCGACCGCGCCGCAAACCGCAGGGAACTCGCACTGCGCGTGCTGCGCGACGCACGCGCATCCTACGGGCCGGTTCCCGAGGCCGAGGCGCTCGGCGCATGGATCAATATCCTCGATCCCCCCCCGCCACCACCACCGCCAGCCGGGAAAAAAACCGGGAAGTCATGACATCCAGCCATCCCGCGTCATGACTTACGAGTTTTTGTTGGAATCCGTCTGGCATCCGCCGCTCTTCGCCGAAAACGCGGCCCAATCGCTGCCGCCGGAACTGGAACTGCAGGCGCTGTGGTTCGCCGGCGCCTTCGGCCGCGACTTCCGCACCACCACCGGCAAACCCGTCCGCATCATCCAGTTCGGCGAGTGGAACCGCGGCGCGGGCCCCGATTTCATGCGCGCCGCCGTGGAAATCGACGGCACCACCCGCACCGGACCGCTCGAACTAGATCCGGACTCCGCCGCATGGGAGGCACACGGCCATGCCACCAATCCGGCCTACCGCGACGTGGTGCTGCATGTGGTTTTTCTAACAGGAAATCGCGACGGCTTCATCCGCACCTCGGACAACCGTGAAGTGCCGCAAGTGCTCGTCACCGGAAACCGGCTCGCCGATGCGCTCAATCGCCCGCAGCGCGAGGTGGCCATCGCCCATCCCGGCCGCTGCGTGCATCCGCTCAAACACCTCGGCACGGCGGCGGTTTCCCGATTGCTCGACGAGGCGGCCGCATACCGCGCCAACCACAAGGCCGCCCGCTGGTTGAAAACCGAGGACGCCCACGGCCGCGATGCCGCCTTGTTCCAAGCCACCGCGGAAACCCTCGGCTACCGCGCCAACACCCTGCCGATGCGGCTGCTCTCCCAGCGTGCGCCACTGTCCCTGCTCAAGGCCGAGGGAGAGGCCGCGGAGGCCGTCCTGTTCGGCACCGCCGGCCTCCTCTCACCCGCCCTCCACGAACTCGCCCCGCCCGATACCCGCGACTACCTGCGCCGGCTGTGGGACGATTGGTGGAAAAGCCGCGCGCGCTTCGAACCGGCCGCCGGACGGGAAATCCCATGGAAATCCCACGGCCAGCGGCCTGCAAACCACCCGCACCGGCGGGTCGGCGCGCTGGCCGCACTCGTCAGCACCTGGCCGCAATTCCGCCGCCTCGCACTCGCCAGGCCGTTCGCACACAAGCCGCTGGTGGATTTCCTCCACGCGCTCGACCACCCGTTCTGGCCACGCCACCACACGCTGACCTCCGCCACCAGCCCCGGCAGGATCTCACTCTTCGGCCGCACTCATGCGCTCGAACTCATCGCCAACCACCTCGCCCCGCTGGCCATGCACGAGGATGGCTTGTCCTTCCGCGCCTACCACAAACTGCGCCACTCCGCACCCAACGACAAAGTCAAACGCTGCGCCATCCGCCTGTTCGGATCGCTCAAGGCGGCATCGCCGTGGACACGCCGCCTCTGCCACCACCAGGCGCTGCTCCAGATCTATCAGGATTTCTGCCTCGAGGATTCATCCGCCTGCGAAAACTGCCCGTTCCCCGAACAACTCGCGCAATGGAAATGAACGCCACCATCATCCTCAACGGCTCGCCACACGCGATCACCGGCGAAACCACCGTGGGCCGCCTGCTCGAATCGCTCGGCCTCGCCGGCAAACCGGTCGTTGTCGAACTCGACGGCCGGCCGGTCCTCCCGCGCGACCACCCGCACACGCCCGTCCGCGACGGCGCGCGCGTCGAGATCGTCACCCTGGCCGCCGGCGGATGACCTGTCCGCCCGAAGCGGATTTTTCTCGTCCTCGCGCCCTTCCCTCCGCCACCCTCCCGCCGCCATGCTCAAGGCCGGAATCGTAGGACTGCCCAACGTCGGAAAATCGACCCTCTTCAACGCCGTCACCCGCACGCGCAAGGCGGAGGCCGCGAACTATCCGTTCTGCACCATCGACCCGAACGTCGGCATCGTCACCGTGCCGGATCCGCGGCTCGACGTGCTCTCGAAAATCTCCGGCTCGCTCAAAACCGTACCCACCGCCATCGAGTTCGTGGACATCGCCGGCCTCGTCAAGGGCGCCTCCGAGGGCGCCGGCCTCGGCAACCAGTTCCTCGCCAACATCCGCGAAACCGACGCCATCGTCCAGGTGGTCCGTTGTTTCGAAAACGACGACATCATCCACGAACTCGGCACCGTCGATCCGATCCGCGACATCGAGATCATCAACTCCGAACTGATCCTCGCCGACATGGCGTCGCTCGAAAAACGCCGCTCATCCCGCGAGAAAAAAGCCAAGGGCGGTGACAAGGAGGCCAAAAGGGAGGTCGAACTCATCGACGTGATCATGCCGCATCTCGACCAGGGGAAACCCGCCTTGACCATCCCGTTCGGCGACGAGGACGCGGCCATCGTCAGGGATTTCTTCCTGCTCTCCTCCAAGCGCACCATCTACGCCTGCAACGTCAGCGAGGACGAACTCGCCGCCGCCACCGGCAACCCGGACTCCCATCCGCAGGTGGCGAAAGTCCGCCAATACGCCGCCGGACACAGCGGCTCGGAAGCCGTCGTCATCTCCGCACGCATCGAGGAGGAACTCAGCGAACTCCCGCCGGAAGAGGCCGCCGAGTTCCTCAACGACATGGGCGTGTCCGACTCCGGTGTCTCCGCACTCATCCGCGCGGTCTATCACCTGCTCGGACTGCGCACCTACCTCACCACCGGCGTGCAGGAAACCCGTGCATGGACCATCCACGAGGGCGACAAGGCACCCGCCGCGGCCGGCGTCATCCACACCGACTTCGAACGCGGGTTCATCGCCGCGGAGGTCGTCCATTACGACGATCTCGTCGCACTCGGCTCAAGGAACGCCGCCAAGGAGGCCGGAAAACTCCGCATCGAGGGCAAGGAATACGTCGTCAAGGACGGCGATGTGATCGAATTCCGCTTCAACGTCAGCAAATGAAGCGGCGCCCCGCGGCCGCGCACCCGCACCCGCGCCATCACCGGCCGCCACCACGCATCAGCGCCTCGATC
>JBIJBN010000135.1:0-5849 GCA_044345175.1 Luteolibacter sp. | reverse complement strand
TTCGTGCGGGCACCTCGCGGATGCCGGTGAGGACCGCGTCGCGCGAGCCCGGGCTGGTCATCACCCGCAGTGGATGATCCTTGTCATCGGCAAGCACCTGCCCCAGCGCATGGGATTTGCGGAAATCGGCCAGCGAGATGGTTTCCACATCGGTGGTCACGGCAGGCGGATCATCCGCCGCGGACTGCTGCATGCGCACCTCGTCGCCAAGCAGGTCGCGGATCTGGCCGCCCTGGAGGTCGAGGTTCACATTCACTTGGAACCGTCCGCGCGTTTTCCCGGCGTCTTCCGGCACCACCAGCGGCGGATTTTCCCAACCGACGATCACCGCATCGTGGGCGGTATCGCTGGTCACCACCTTGAGCGGGCGCTTGGGATCATCGGTGACGATGCGGCCCTGGTCCCATGCCTGGCGGAACTGGGCGTAGGTGAGCGTCCGTGCCGCCTTGTTCATGTTCGGGCCGAAAAATGCCAGCCCGAGGATGACGGATGCCACACTGAGCAATGCCAGAAGCCGCCAGTTGAAGCCGCCGGCGTCACCCGGGCGGTTCGGTGGTTGGGGCGGTTGGTTTGAATTCGGGGAGTCTGACATGAGTGCGAAAAAAAGACCCGGGCCGGCGCGGATGATCAGGGAGACCGGCGGCGCAGTAGGATCGGGAGCAACGGAGGATACCCCAAGCCGCTGAAAAGCAAACCCCTTTTTGACGGTTCTTGCGGCCGGGGGACGTGTCTGCCTAGATCACCGCCGTGGAAACAAGGCCACCCTTGCTGGACCCGCGGCTGCCCTGGCCGCAGCTCCGCGCACGCCTGATGCGGCTGCTGCGCGCGATCCCCGGCGTGGGCAGGATGCGCGCGCTGCGCCCGGGCGCGGATGCCCAAGTGGGCGCGCTGGTCGATGCGTTCGCCGCATTTGCCACGCTGGACGGGGTGCTCAGCGCCACCGAAGGCGATCTGATTCTCGACATGTTGCGCAGTGCGTTTCCCGAGGTGGACCACGGCTGGCTGGCCCGGCGGCTCCAGCGCGCGGTGCGCAATCCGCGGCCGCTGCCGAACCTGGCCGCCGAGCTGAAAAGCATTTATGATGACTCCAGCAAGCTCTCGCTGGGCCTGCAGTTGTTCACGCTGGTGGATGCGGCGGGCCGCTCGGAGCGCAACCGTGCCAGCTTCGAGGTGTTCATGCGGCGGCTCGGACGGCCGGAATACGGATCGGCCATCCTGCGTGAAATGCGCGGGAACACCACGGCCGGGGATCCGGGCACGCCTTTCGAGCGGCTGGTGTTCGGCAGGGACGGTGCGGATGTCATGTTGCCGCCCGCAGCCGCCGATTGCGAATTCCGGGTTTACCGCGCCGGCGATCTGATTCTGGTCCGCAACACGGGCGCCGCGCCGCTTTGGATCCGCGGGCGCTCGGTGGAAACCGGATCGTTCCTGCGGATGCGGGAACGCCAGCCGCTGGTGGTGCCGGGATGGACGCTGAGCTTCGAGGACCTGCGGTTCTTCCTCGACGTCAAACGCACCGGCAACGCGCCCGCCATTTATCTAACCGGAAGCGACGGCGGGATGACCGCGGAGCGCACCCGCGGACGCCACAGCGCGGTGCGCGTGCGCTTCGGCCTGGAGGCGGTGGTGGAGGCATTGCGGGATTCCGGACTGCACGCGGGCGGGCGGGGCCCGCTCAAACAAGGAGATGTGGTGGTGTGCCGCCATCACGAACGCATGGGCGACCCCGACGGCTTCACCCTCTCGATGGACGACCTGCGGAGAAAGGCCACCCAGTCGGGCCGGCGCTTCAGGCTCACCGGCGACCGCCAAGAGTATCTGGTGTCCAATGACGCCTCCGAGTTGTCCCGTGGCGATCTTCTGCTCGGCCCCAGACTCTCACCCAAAACAGTTCTATTCATCCGCTACGATGCCCAACGGGCCGGGGGCGAGGTCGAAGTCAGGGAGAGCAACGGACCGATCCTCGTCGACGGGCAATCGGTCAGGACCAGCGCGCCGCTCAAGGATGGATCGCTGATCCGGCTCTCCGGCAGCCAGGCGGTCCGCTGCCGATTCAGCGAGGGATTCCTCGATGAGGAACGCACGCTGATCGAGTCCATGCGCGTGGAGGACTTGGTCCACGACTTCGGTCCGGACGCAAGGGCGCTGGACCACATCAACTTCGAGGTGAAACGCGGCGAGATGCTCTGCATCATCGGCCCGAGCGGCAGCGGCAAAAGCACGCTGCTTGCCGTGCTTTCCGGCCAGCGCAGACCGACCCGCGGACAGGTGATGCTCAACGGCATTCCGTTGTATGAGCGCCGCGAACAACTGATCCCGTTCATCGCGCACATGCCGCAGGAGGAAGCACTCAACCCGCAGTTGACCGTGCGCGAACACCTTCGCCATGCCGTGACGATACGCCGCCCTGCGCTCTCGCTGGCCGAGCATGAACGCCGCGTGGACAGCATCCTTGCGGAACTCGGATTGCAGTCGATTGCCCGCCGCCTGACCGGATCACCCGGGGACAAGACACTCTCCGGCGGCGAGCGGAGCAGGCTCAACCTTGGCCTTGATCTCGGCAGCCGCGCGGAGGTTTTCCTGTTCGACGAACCGATCTCCGGCCTTTCATCGAAGGACTCCGAGCATGTCGCGGAAACCCTGCGCTCGCTTGCGCGCGAGAAGATCGTGATCGCCTCGCTGCACCGGCCGGGCGCCCAGGTGCTGCGCCTGTTCGACAAGGTGATCCTGCTGGATAGCGGCGGCCGCCTCGCCTACTTCGGCACTCCCGCAGCCATGGTCGGATATTTCCGGGATGCCTGCGGCGAGTTGGGCATCCCCCATCCCGCCGTGGCAGGGCAGTCGCCGCTCGGCGCGGATTTCGTCTTCGATGTGCTGGAAACCCCGCTGAGCACCATCGGCGGCGGATCCAACACCGGTGCGGCACGGCGATTCCCGTCATCATTCTGGCAGGAGCGCTTCGAGAGCGCCGACCTGATGGAGTCGCTGCGGACCAGCGGCGGCCCCGTCTCGCAGTTGTCCGACATCCCGTCGGACGCGCGCCTGCCGTTGCCGCCCAAACCCTCCCGGCGTTTCCACGCGGTGATCGCGGTGCTGGCCACCCATTTCCTGCGCTCGCTGCTCTCGAAGTTGCGCAACCGCGGCACCCTTTACAGCACCTTCCTCGAGGCCCCGCTGCTGGCGGCGCTGATTTCAATCACCCTGCGCTCATCCCCGGAGGGTTCGTATGAGTTCGGGACGGCCCTGCACATTCCCGCCTATCTTTTCCTGAGCGCGACGGTGGCGATGTTCCTCGGCTTGACCAACTCCGCCACCGAAGTGCTGCGCGACCGCCCGGTTCTTCGGCGCGAGCGCAACTGCCAGCCCGGCGCCGCATCGTATGTGCTCGGCAAATTCGCGGCGCTCGCACTGGTCGCCGCCATCCAGTGTTTCACTTATCTTCTGGTGGGAAACCACTTTCTGGAGATCGAGGGGATGCTGCGCTACCACTGGCTGTGGATGACGCTCACCGCATGGACCGGCACCGCCATGGCGCTGGTGGTCTCATCGATCGTCAAGACCGAGCGCGCCGCACTCACCTCGGTGCCCCTGCTGCTGGTTCCCCAGATGCTCCTCGCCGGAGCGCTGGTCTCCTACAAGGAGATGAATCACGGGTTGTTTGAAAACGCCAGGGATGTGCGCGAGCGCGGCGGAGTGCCGGTGCCCGCGACCGTCATGCCGTTGCGCTATGCCTATGAGGGGATGATCGTCTCCCAGGCCGTGCGGAACCCGTTCGAGGTGGAGCGCATCCGGCTGCAGCGCAGGATCGACCGCGCGCGCCAGAGTGGCGGCGGGATCGGAACGCAGTCCGCAGAGGACTTTGATCTGGCCAAGGAGGGACTGCGCAGGCTGCTGGCGGCTGGTGCATCCGACAAACGCGAGGCCGCCGCTCTCGTCTCGCGGATCCGGCGGATGGCCGCATTCGGCACCCGCATCGAGGTGGAGACCATGAAAGTATGGCCGGATGATGAAGAGTCCGCGCGTCCGGCATCGGATTTCTTCGTCAACGAACGCATCGACCTACTGGTGAGGGAGGCCGAGACCTTCCGCAACGATTACCGCAACACGGAAAACCGGGTGGTTTTCCACGCGCTCAAAAAGCCGCTTCCATTCATCGCGGGCGACCCGCCCGGGGCCGGCGCGTTTGCCGAACCGGCCGGCCATGTCGATACCCAGCGGTATTGCGGCGTGATCCTGCTGCTCATCATCATCGGCTGCGGATCGGCCTGCATGATCATCCTGTCGCTGCAGAACCGCATGACCCGTTAGAACCACCGCGGAGAAACGCCCGGCTCAGAGGAATCCCGCAAGATGCCTGCCACGGACGAATTCCAGCGCGTCCATGCGCCTGCCACCCTCGGGCTGGACCACGCCGAGCGCGAGCGCCCCGCCGCCACAACCCACCAGCACACTGCCGTCCGCGGTGGCGATTTCACCCGCCGCGAGTGCCGATCCGGTGATGCGGACCGGAGGAAAAATCTTGAGGCGTTTTTCCCTGCCACCCTCGATGAAGGTGGTGAAGGTGCCGGGCCATGGGTCGTATGCGCGGATGCGCCTTTCGATGGCGGCGGCGGATTGGTTCCAGCGGATCCTGCCGTCCTCCCTGCCAAGCTTGCGCACCAGGCTGGAGGCCGACTCGTCCTGCGGGACACGCGGCGCGGTGCCTGCTGCGATTTGATCCAGCGTTCCGGCCAGCACCGGCACGGCGAGATCCGCCAGACGGTCGTGCAGGCTGCCGCCGGTCTCATCCGCGGCGATGGGGATCGACCGGGCGAGAATCACATCCCCGGCGTCGAGTGCGCGCGTGACGTGCAGCGAGGTCACCCCGGTCTCCGCATCGCCGGCATCGATGGCGGCCTGGATGCATGCCGCGCCACGGTATCTCGGCAGCAGCGAGGCATGCAGGTTGATCACCGCCTTGCGCGGCAGCTGCAGGATCTCGTCGCGCAGGATCTGGCCGTATGCCATGACAACCAGCACATCCGGATCGAGCGCCGCCAGATCCGCCGCGGCATCACCGGTGCGGGCGGGTTGGAAAACCGGAATCCCCGCCTCCAGCGCCACCGTCTTCACCATCGGCACGCAAGGCTGCTGGTGGCGGCCGGCGGGTTTGTCCGGCTGGGTGACCAATGCGAGGGGGCGCGGCCCGCGGGCGATGAGATGCCGCAGGGCCGGCAGCGCAATGTCACCGGTGGCGATGAATACAAGCCGCATCTCTCGTCATCAAGTCAGGTGAGCTGGCCCTGCATGCGGTGATAGACCGGCAGCTCGATGATGCGCCGCACGATCTCGTAAAACACCATCACCGGTGGCTGGGTGGCATCAATGGTGGTGACGCGCTCCGATGCGTAGTGCGCGAGAATCGGCTTGGTTTCCGCCTCGTAGGTGGCGATGCGCTGGTCGATCACCTTGTCGCTGGCATCGTCGATCCGGTTGTCCTTGAGCGCGCGCTTGCGCATCCTGCGTGCAAGCTCGTCGCGATTCGGGCATGACAGGTGGAAGATCTGCTGCACCTCGATGTATTGGTCCACGAGCTCTGCCTGCCGCAGGTTGCGCGGGATGCCGTCGAGGACCAGCACATCGATGTCGGGTTTGTAAATGTGCGTGTCCGCGAGGTTGTCGATCTGCGCCTTCCAGAGGTCGATGGTCAGTTCATCCGGCACGAGTTCGCCGCGGCTGGAGAATTCCACGAATTTCCGGCCGAGGGCGGTGCGTGTGTCGAGCGAGCGGAACACATCGCCACAGGCAAAGTGGAAAAACCTTGGGATGGCTCCGAGGATTTTGCCCTGGGTGCCTTTGCCGGAGCCCGG
>JBIJBN010000134.1:0-5860 GCA_044345175.1 Luteolibacter sp. | reverse complement strand
TCCGCCCCGGCCACCGCCGCGCATAGATTGGGCAGTCATGAAATGGTTGTTGTATCTCGTGCTGGCGGTGTTGGCGGGTGGCGCGTGGCTGATGTTCTCCAACAAGGGCAGGGATATCAAAACCCTCGACAAGGAAATCATCCGCATCGAGGAGGCCGGCGATCCCGAGGGCAAACTGCCGCAGATGAAGAGCTCACTTGCGGAAATGGAGGGTGAGAAAACCTTCAACGGCATCCTGCTCACGTTCCTGAGCGCCGGTCTGGTCGGTATTGTCTTCGTCGTGCATGTCCTGCCGATGTTCGCCCAGCGGGTGACGCACGCGGTGTATGACAGCGCAGAAATGATCGAGCAGGACGTGATGCACGACGCCCGGGTGCGGGTCGCCCAAGGCGACTACCACGGCGCGATCGCCGCGTTCCGGGAGGCGGCCAAGGCGGAGCCCCAAAACCGGCTGCCATGGGTGGAAATCGCCAAGATCCAGAAAGACAACCTGGAGGACCCGCACGCGGCCATCGAAACCATACGCCACGCGCTCGAAAGCCAGGCGTGGGAGGTGAACGACGCGGCATACTTCCTTTTCCGCCTTGCGGAGTTGTATGACGAGGTGCTCGGTGACCGCGCATCGGCCGCGGCGATCATGCGTCAGGTGGTGGACGAGTTCCCGCGCACCCGCCACTCGGCCAATGCACAGACGCGTCTGCACGAGTGGGGCATGGACCAGCCGGCCGCAGCCGCGGCCGCCACTCCGCCACCGCCGGCAGCCCCCGCCCGCTACGAGATTCCCGGCGCGGACGACGGCACGAATCCGGGCCGGACGGTCTGAAAACGCCACTGCGCATGCCGGACGCCATGGCCAGATTCCGGTCGCTGGCAGCCCGGTGGCTGCGGGTCTGCTGCGACAGGCATCCCTTGTTCGCCAGCGCGCTGGTCACGGTGGCCGCCGTGCTCGCGGCGGAGCTGCAGCCATGGTGCGGATTCGCGGCGGCCGGCGCGCTCGGCATGTTGGGCGCGGCCTGCGGATCCTGGCGGCGCGGCCTGGCATGGCTGGCATGCGGCGCGGTCGCCGCAGGTGTCTTCACATCGCGGACCAGCGCGCGGCAGATGGCGGAGGAAAAACTGCTGGCCCTGCCCGGCGGCTTGATGGAGGCGCGGTTGATGGAGGACGGCCGTGGCGGCGGCCGGGCATGGGCGGCCACCGCGCGCCTGCGTGGCGGCGATCATCACGGAACACTCGTCGCGTGGCAGGGCGGGGGCACGCCGCCGGTGGCAGGCGCGGTGGTCCGCGCCAAAGGGAATTTCCGCGAACTGCCAAGCCCGCGAAATCCCGGTGAATTCGACCGCGGAGCCTGGATGCGGCGCCAGGGAGTGGCGGCGGTTTTCCGCACCGGATACAGGCCGGGCGAGGTGCATGTCGGCCCGGTGGCCGCGCTGGGCGCCCGGATCCGCCACGGGTTCCGCGCGCGGGTGACCGCCGGGCTGGAGGATGACTCGGTGCGCGCACAGGTCATCCGCGCAGTGGTCATCGGCGAGGCGCCGCCGGATGCCGTCGATCTGATGGCGGCATTCCGCAACAGCGGATCGCTGCACGTTTTCTCGGTCAGCGGCCTGCACGTGGCCATGGTGGGCGGCATCGGCTGGCTGCTGATGGGCTTTACCGGAATGCCGCGGCGGCGCGCGGTGCCCATGCTCATCGCCATGGTGTTCGCTTACGCATGGGTCACCGGCAACAGCGCCCCGGCGGTGCGCTCCGCATGGATGGCGGCGGTGTTTCTGGGTGCCTTCGCATTCCGCCGCAGGCCGGATCTGCTCAACGCGCTGGGTGCGGTGCTCACCACGGCGATGTTGTGGGACGGCCGCCTGTTGTTCCAACCCGGCGTGCAGTTGTCCTACGGCGTGGTGGCCGCCATCGCCCTGGGCACCGCATGGGCGGCACGCCGTTTCGCATGGATGACCCGGCCGGAACTCCACCTGCCGCAACAACTCATGGGCCGCTGGCGGAAATGCTTGCTCGGACTGCGCCGCAACATCGCGGGCTCGCTGGCGGTCTCGGTGGCCGCTGGCGTGGGGTCCACACCGCTCACCGCCATGCACTTCGGGCTGGTCACCCCGGTCTCGGTGCTGGCCAGCCTGCTGCTCGTCCCGCTGGTCTTCGTGCTCTTGTCCACCGCCTTGGTTTCCTCCGCCTTGTTTTCCGCGGCACCGCCACTGGCCCGTGGGCTCAACCAGATCAACGGCCGGCTGGCGGATGCCTGCGTCCTGGTCGCTCGCGGATGCGCGGCGATTCCCGGCGGACACTTCACCGTCGGCGGCGGGAAACGCCCGATGCTGGTGGTCTTCGACCTCGATTATGGCGATGGGGCGGCCTGTTTTTCGGATGGCCGGGGCGGCGGCGTGCTGCTGGATTGCGGCGGCCGCCGGAGCTTCAAGCACCTTGCGGCACCCTCGCTGCGACGGCTCGGCATCGCCCCGGACACGGTGGTGCTCAGCCATCCGGACGGCGGGCACCTCGGCGGGGCGGCCCCCGTCTGGGAGCAGTTTCCGATACGCCAGGCCATGCTGCCGGTGGATCGGTCACGCAGCCCGGTGTTCCGCGCGTGGCTCGATCAAGCCCCGCAACAAGGCATCCGGATCCTCAAGCCGCAGTCTTCACCCACACTCGCCATGCCGGACAAGGCGACATTGGAGGTGCTGCATGCCCCGGATCCGCTGGCTGTGAATGCCCGGGCCGACGACCGCGTGGCCGTTTTCCGCCTCCACTGGCGCGGCTGGAAAATCCTCTTCACCGGCGATGCGGGCATGGGCACCGAGCTGCACATGCTCGACCGCAACACAAACGTCGCCGCGGATGTGATCATCACCGGCCGCCACCGCGGCGATCTCACGCTCTGCGACCGCTTTCTCGATGCGGTCAACCCACAGGCGATCATCGCTTCCAACGCCGCTTACCCCGAGGGCGAGGCGCTGCCGCCCGCCACGGCGACCTACTGGAAATCCCGCGGCATCCGGGTGTTCGACCAAGCACAATACGGCGGAGTCACCCTGAGCGTGGATGAAGACGGAGGCCTGCGCATCGAGGGGTTTCTGGGGCCGGCACCGGTCACTCTCCGGCGCTGAGCGGCTTGCGACAGCGCACACGCCACATCCGTCTGCCCTGGCTCTCCCAAAGCCGCTGGAAGTCGGTTTTCGGCTGGAAAAACGCATCCTCCGCCCACTCCAGCCGCTCGAACCGCCCGGACTCCCCCACCCTTTCCTCAACCCACAGGTGGTAACCCTCATGATCGGTCATGAACAGGAACTCGCCGCCGGGCTCAAGCACCCTCGATACTGCTGTTAGAAAATCCCCGTTCACCAGGCGCCGCCGGTGGTGGCGCACCTTGGGCCATGGATCGGGACACAACAGATGCATTCGCGAGACGGATGCCTGCGGTAGCAGCCACTCGACCACATGGCGACTCTCCAGCCGCAGCACCCGCGCGTTGTCCAGCCCCCCGCGGGTGATCCGGCGGCAAACCTTGCGCACTCGGCCCAGCAGGCGCTCCACGCCAAGGAAATCACGCTCCGGATGGTGCCGCGCCAGCTCCACCAGAAACGATCCGTCGCCACAACCGAGATCCACCTCCAGCGGCCGCCCCGGCCGGCGGATCTCGTCGTGCCCGAGCATGCGGAAATAATCCTGCGGAACAAACTCACCGGCCATCGGCGGCCGCGGCAGGACGTTGAGCTTTTGCACGGTCATGAACGGCGCGATTTGAGGTTCCGGCACCGCCCGGCGCAATGCCGCAGTTGTCGTGCCCGCGGCGTCTTGCGGCTTGACGCTGTTTCATGGCTGGCCCTAGCCTGCGCGAGTGTTGCCCGCCGTGCCGCGGCCGCCAGCCCGAAATCCCAAACCGCCCCATACCGTGGACCTCCAGGAAATCCGCCGCATCGTCGAGCTCATGAACGAGCACGGCCTCACGCTCTTCGACCTCACCAAGAAAGACTTCCACCTCAAGCTCAAGAAAGGTGCCGACATCGAGGATCTGCGCGGCCTGCTGGCAGGACTCCCGGCCACACCCGCCGCCCACCCCGCGGCTGCCCCGGCTTCGCCACAGGCGCCGGCCGCCGCCGAGCCGGACGGCGCGGAAATCACCTCGCCCATGGTCGGCACGTTCTATCGCAAACCCGCGCCGGACGCGCCGGATTTCGTCGATGTGGGCTCCCCGGTCTCGGTGGGACAAACCGTCTGCATCATCGAGGCCATGAAGGTGATGAACGAAATCAAGGCCGAGAAATCCGGCACCATCACCGCCATCGTGGCCGAGGACGGCACACCCGTGCAGTTCGGCGACGTGCTGTTCCGCATCAAGTAAACCACCACCCCGGCCGCTCCTGCCCGGGTCCCAGCATCCCGCCCCATGTTCAAGCGCGTCCTGGTCGCCAACCGCGGCGAAATCGCCCTCCGCATCATCCGCGCCTGCCGCGAACTCGATATCGAGTCAGTCGCGGTCTATTCGGAGGCGGATGTCGATTCCATGCACGTCCAACTCGCCGACGAGGCGGTCTGCATCGGCCCGAATGCCAGCAAGGAGTCCTACCTCAACATCGACCGCATCATCGCCGCCGCCGAAATCACCGGTGCGGATGCGATCCATCCGGGATACGGATTCCTCTCTGAAAACGCCCGCTTCGCCGAAATCTGCGAGTCGTCAGGCATCACTTTCATCGGCCCGTCCGCACGCGTCATTTCCATGATGGGCGACAAGGCGACCGCGCGCGCCACCGCGGTGGCCAACGGCGTGCCCGTCACACCCGGATCGGACATCATGCCGGATGCGGAAACCGCGCTGGAAGAAGCCCGCCGCATCGGTTTCCCGGTGATGATCAAGGCCACCGCGGGCGGCGGCGGGCGCGGCATGCGGCCGTGCTTCAACGAGGAGGATTTCATCCAGCTCTTCCAAGCCGCGTCGAGCGAGGCCATCGTCTGCTTCGGCAACGGCAGCTGCTATCTGGAAAAACTGGTGCTCAACCCGCACCACGTCGAGATCCAGGTGATCGGGGATTCCCACGGCAACTACATCCACCTCGGCGAGCGGGATTGCTCGATGCAGCGCCGCAACCAGAAAATCATCGAGGAATGCCCGTCTCCACTGCTCACACCGGATCTGCGCCGCCGCATGGGTGAGGCGTCCGTCAACCTGATCCGCGCCATCGATTACCAAAACGCCGGCACCATCGAATACCTCGTGGATGAGAAGGCCGAGCATTTCTATTTCATGGAAATGAACACGCGCATCCAGGTGGAGCACCCGGTCACCGAGGAGGTGATGGGCTGCGAACTCATCAAGGAGCAGATCCGCGTGGCCGCCGGCGAACCGCTCTCCCACCACGTGCTGGAAGCCACCCCGCGGGGCCACTCGATCGAATGCCGCATCAATGCCGAGGACCCCTACAATCAGTTCGCTCCCAGCCCGGGAACCATCCAACTTTGGTATGCCCCGGGCGGCAAAGGGGTGCGCGTGGACACCCACGTTTACAGCGGCTACACCGTGCCGCCGCATTACGACTCGATGATCGCCAAGCTCATCGTCACCGCCTCCACCCGTGAGATCGCCATCGCCAGGATGCGCCGCGCCTTGGGCGAATTCACCATCCACGGCATCAAAACCACCATCCCCTTCCAGCTGGAGATCATCAACCACCCGGATTTCAGCAGCGGACGCTACGATATCGGATGGGTCGGACGCTACCTGGAGGAGCGAAAAAGCCCCTGAAACTGGGGAAAATGTGCAAAAACTTCCTGATTTCCGAAATCGGGTGATTTTGACCTTGCACGCGGCGGCCCCATGGGTCAATTGGTTTGTCGCTGAACGAGCTAGGCCAC
>JBIJBN010000133.1:0-5868 GCA_044345175.1 Luteolibacter sp. | reverse complement strand
GCAGGAGCTTGAGTCTGAGTGCGGATTTCGAGTTCTGAAAACACAAGTCATCCGGACCGAACCCACAACCCCGAACATCCCGCCAAAATCACATGAAACCAATCCATCACACGTGGCTGGGCAGCATCATGCTGGCCGCCGTCTCATCCCTCCAGGCCGCGCAAATCACCGTGACCTCGGATATCACCGCGAACACGACATGGACCGCGGACAACGTTTACATCCTCGACAAGTCGATCTTCGTGAAAAGCGGGGCGACGCTGACCATCCAGCCCGGCACCACGGTGCTCGGCACCCAGAACATCGGCAACAACACCTACGGTTCGCTGGTTGTGGCCCGCGGTTCGAAGCTGATGGCGGAAGGCACGGCCGAAGCGCCGATCGTCTTCACCGCCAAGGAAGAATATGATGCCGATCTCACGGTGGATCCCAGTGACGATCTGGATCCGGCCGCGGGCGACGGCGGCTACTGGGGTGGCGTGATCCTGCTGGGATCCGCGCCGATCAACTTCTACACCGGTCCCACCACCAATGCCAACGAGAACACCATCGAAGGCTTCCCGGCCGGTTCGTCCACCGACCTGCTCTACGGCGGCAACAACCCGGCCGACAATTCCGGTGTGTTGAAATACGTTTCCATCCGTTTCGGCGGCTACGTGTATGCGGCCAACCGCGAGATCAACGGCCTGACCATGGGTGGCGTGGGATCCGGCACCACCATTGAGAACGTGGAGGTTATCTCCAATACCGATGACGGCGTGGAAATCTTCGGCGGCACGGTCAACACCAAGCGCATCGCCGTGGCATTCTGCCAGGACGACAGCTTCGACCTCGACGAAGGCCATCAAGGATATCACCAGTTCTGGTTCGCCATCCAGAACGCCAGCGGCACGCTCGGCGACCGCGGCGGCGAGTGGGATGGTGGCAACGGCAGCACGGTGCAGGGCACCCCCTACACCACGGCGATGATCTACAATGCCACCTTCATCGGTGACAGTGCCACCGCAGGCGGCGGCAACCACGCGTTCTTCGTGGACGACAACTACGCCGGCCAGTTGCACAACTCGGTGGTGCACCAGTTCAGCGGCGAGGCCGTGCGGGATTCCGGCGACGGTATCGGCACAGCTCCCAACCCGCTGTTCCAAAACATCACCTGGGGCACGATCGCCGGCGGCGCAGGCTCGCTCGCCTCGGTCTCCGGAACCGGCAACTCCCCGCTCAATACCAACCCGGACCTGGTCGGCATCAGCCGGACGCCGAATGGCGGTCTCGATCCGCGTCCCAACCTCGCCAGCCCGCTGCGCACCTCAGCGCTCAGTGCCGCGCCGGTGGGCGCGCCGGCGGGATTTTTCGAGACTGTCAGCTACCGCGGTGCTTTCGGAGATACGAACTGGCTCAACGGTTGGTCCTATCTGTCACAGGCAGGTTATCTCAGCGGCTATCCCGATGCGGGTGGTTCAACCGGCGGCTCCTTCGCCGATGCTGACGGCGACGGTATCAGCGATGCGGTCGAGAGCGCCAATACCGCGCTCGGCTTCAACCCGGCCGTCAACGACGCCGCCGCGGTGCTCGGCAGCCTCTACACCAGTGCCCAATACAGTGCCAACTTCACAGCTGGCCAGACTTCGGTGACGGGCAATCCGAATGCCTTCAACCTGTATGAGACCGCTGATATCCTCGACCTCCGCACCACCGCGGGTGTCACGGTGCAGAAAGTCGGTGACAATGTCACCCTCAGTGTGCCGGTCGAGAAATCGGACACCTTGGGAGGCTGGGTGCCGGCAGGCAACATGACCCTCGGTCCGTTCTCCGCCACCGCAGGCAAGGAGTTTTACCGCCTTGAAGTCCAGGGCGCCGAGTAAGGCGCGCCGAATCTGACGAAATCGTCACACAGGGGCCGTCGGCAACTGCCGGCGGCCCTTCTTTCATCCTCACAACTCACCCATGATGCGTCGAATCACCCTGATCTCCGCCCTGTTTGTGACAGCTCCCGTCATTGCGCAGGAGCCAGCGCCCACCCCCACCGGGGAACTCCGCACCACCGTCCGCGAGTGGGTGGAAACCATGCGGAAAATCCAGCAGGAGGAAAACGACTGGTCGCGCGACCAGGAGGTCCTTCAAAATTACAGGGAAGGACTCGAAAACGAGATTGCCGACCTCAAACAACGGATCACCGATGCCGCAACCCGCAAGGCGGGAGCGGACCGGGAGTCCCTGGAACAATCCGCCGAACGCGACCGTCTGGCCGCGGCCAAGGATGAACTCTCCAGCATTGTCCGCCGCATGGAGGAGGCTCTTGCCGCCAGACTGCCGCTGTTTCCTGCTCCGTTGCTTGCCGAGCCGCGAGTGGCCCAGGGCGTGGAGGATCTGAAGCGCGATCTCGCGCTGCCGCAGGACAAGCGCGGCGAGGGCGTTTCCAAGCGCCTTCTCAATATCATCAATCTGCTTACGGAAGCGGAGAAGTTCCAACAAACCGTCGTCCTGCGCCCCGAACTTCACAAGGATGCCGATGGCCGGGAATTCAACATGCAGGTGATTTATTTCGGATTGTCCTGTGCTTATGCCATCAATGATGACGGCAGTCTGGCCCTTGTGGGCCGTCCTTCCGCCGGTGGATGGAGCTTCGAGCAACGCAGCGACCTCGCCGCCGGCATCCGCGCGCTCATCGCGAGCACCACCGGCGACAGGGAGGCCGCATTCGTCAATCTTCCGTTTTCCAGACCATGAAACATCCACTCTTTCCGGCACTTGCAGGGCTGATCGTCTGCGCCTCCTGCGCACGGGGGCAGAGCCCGGCGGATGCCGCGCGCTCCGATCTCGGCAAGGCAGTCACCGAACTCAACGCCACCCAGCGCGAATATTCGGATCTCCGCCGCAGCCTGTATCGTGACATCAACCGGCTTGACGACGAGGCACTCGCCCTTGGCCGCGAGCTCAAGTCGCTGCAACGGGAAGAGGAACGCCGCACCGCCATGATCAAGACGCTGGAGCGGGAGATCGAGGCGCGCCGAACCGATTTCAATTATTCGGCAGGCATCCTCAACCAGTATTCCAAGGCTCTGGTGACCCGCCTGCATCCTGCGGAAAACCAGCTTCACGGCCGCACGATTGAGGAGTTCGACCAGCGTGCCGCGTCATCCGCCGGGGATCCGCTGAAGGAACTTGTCGAGCGTGCCAAGGTGCTGGAACTGGGTCTCGAGCGCCTCGGTTCGGTGGCGGGAGGGCTCCAATTCGAGGGCAAGGCGCTGCGAAACGGCAGTGAATCCGTCGAGGGCACACTGCTGGTGGCAGGTCCTTCGGTGTTTTTTGCCGCGAAAAGCGGCGGCTTTGAAGGGCTTGCGACCTTTGAGCAGACTGGAACCGCGCTGCCCACGGTGGTTGCCATTGATGGTTCGGACGGCCGGATCGCAGAGACCTTGGGCAAGGGCCGCGGGATGCTCCCTTTCGACGGAACCATGGGCAAGGCCCTCGAAGTGGCCGCTGCCGAGGAAAGCCTCTGGGACACGATCCTGAAAGGCGGAGTGGTCGGCCACGCGATCCTGCTGCTCGGTTGTGTCTCGTTCCTGATCGCCGGCTTCAAGGTGTGGGAGTTGTCGCGCATTCATGTTCCCTCACGCTCAACTCTCAACCACATCATTGACGACCTGCTGGCCGGGGCACACGACAATGCCGCGCGCAAGGCCGCAGCGGTTCCGGGACCAGCCGGCGATCTTCTGGCCGTTGGTGTGGCCAAGTTCGATGAAAAACGGCGGATTCTCGAAGAGGCGCTGTTCGAGAAGCTCGTCGCAATCAAGCCGCGGCTGGAGCGCCATCTGCCGTTCCTCGCCCTGACGGCCGCCGCCGCCCCGCTGATGGGACTGCTCGGCACCGTTCTTGGCATCATCAAGACTTTCAAGGCGATGGCGCTTTATGGCACCGGCAATGCCAAGAATTTCTCGGCGGGCATTTCGGAGGCGCTCATCACCACCGCGGAGGGATTGATCGTGGCCATCCCGGTGCTGGTGATCCACGGCATGCTCAAAAGTTATGTGAAGGGCAAGTTCTCGGATTTCGAAGCCATCGGAATCGCACTCGTGAACGGCACCACCGAGCGCGAGCGGAAGGCCGGTGACGCTGCAGCCGATGACACGCCCCCGCACGACGATGATGTCGAGCTGACGCCGAATCCCGCGTAAATGGCGGCAATTTCTTTTCCAAACACACATCAGCCCATGCCCGGTTTCCTTGTCGACGGCTGGCAGCTCTTCCGTGAGGGAGGGGTGATCATGTACATGCTGGGGGGCGTGGCCTGCATTCTTTACGCATCCGCGTTCGCCGCGCTCGCCTATGTGAATCAGGGCAACCTGAACGAGAAGGAACAGGACCGGTGGGAGGAATACATCCGCAACCCGGAGCTGGCGCAAGGCCGTCTCGGGGAAGCCCTGCGATACGTGTTGCACGGCCCCCGGCTGACCATCAAGACGGTTTCCCGGCGGTTCGATGAGATCCGGCTCAACGTGTTGTCCGCTGTGGACCGCCGACTGCTGGTGCTCAACACGCTGGTCGCCGCCGCGCCACTGGCCGGCTTGTTGGGGACGGTGATGGGCATGCTCGCGATGTTCGCAGGACTTTCCCATGGCAAGGGCCAGGCGGGAATGCAGAAGGTCGCGGCAGGCATGCAGGAAGCCCTCATCACCACCCAGACCGGCCTGACGATCGCCCTGCCGGGCTTGTTCATCGCATTGATCATCAAGTCCAGGCGGGACCGCATCAAGGCCGCTCTCGTACGCCTTGAAAGCCAGATCCTGAGCGCGAGATTCCAACGAGAGAACCCCCGATTGACCCATGTTCGGCCGTAGCCTTTCCGATGATTCCGAGGAGCCGGTCACCATCGACCTTTCGTCGATGATCGACTGCATCTTCATCCTGCTGATCTTCTTCATCGTATCCACGGTTTTCGTGGAGGAAACCGGCGTGGCGGTGAACAAGCCGGATGTCAGCGGCGCCAGCGCACTTGAGAAAAACTCCATTCTTCTGGCGGTCACCGCCGAGGACAAGGTCTTCTATGGCGGCGAAAGCATCGGGGTGCAGGGCATCGTGGGCAAGATCAAGCCGCTGCTCAACGAGACTCCGGACATTCCGGTCATCATCCAGGGTGACAAGGAAGCCACGCATGGCGTCGTCCAACAGGTTCACGGCCAGGCGCTGCTCGCCGGCGCGATGAAAGACAAGATCTCCGTTTCCACCAAATGACGCCGCCCTGAGATTCCAAATCCGCAATCACCCTCCGTTTGGTCCGTCACGTCTACCGCCCGCCGAAAAGCAGGTCCACCGCCATCTTCGCGGTGATTGGCGGGTTGCTGGCCACCATCGGCGTGTTTGTGGCCATTCCCCTCACCCAGAAACTCACGGCCATCATGGACAGCTCCGCGGCACCGCCTCCCGAGATCAGCGTGGAGCCGCCAGAAGACCGGACTTTTGAAATGGACGAACCACCGGAGGAGCCCGAGCCAGAGCCCGAACCCGAGGAAATGGTGGAGGAGGCTGTGGATTTGGATCTCGGCATCGATCTCGGCGACCTCACCACCGGCACCGGCGGCGGCTTTCTGATGGAAATTCCGAAATTCGCCATGAAAGGCGCGGACGACATGATGGGCGGCGATCTTGATTCCCCTCCCATGCCCGTCAACAAGCCTCCGCCCGCCTATCCGGGATCCTTGCTTGGCAAGGGGATCGGCGGCCGGGTGCTTGTGAGTTGTGCCGTGGACGAGGAAGGCCGCATCACCGGCACCTCCATCAAGCAGTCGTCGGGTCATCCGGACCTCGACAAGGCCGCGATCAACGCGGTGAACAAATGGAGGTTCAAGCCGGCCGTGCGCGGCGGCCGCA
>JBIJBN010000005.1:0-19169 GCA_044345175.1 Luteolibacter sp. | reverse complement strand
GCTGCCGGTGGAGCTTTCCAATGGGATTTGTTCGCTCAAGCCGGATGTGGACCGCCTGACGAAGTGCGCGTTGTTGGAAATTTCCGCCGAGGGGAAAGTCACCAAGGCGGGATTCTTCGATGCCGTGATTCACAGCCGCGCCAAGCTTTCCTATGAGCAGGCGCAGGTGATCCTTGATGGCAAGCCCGCGCCCGAGGGATCTGATCCGCAACTGGCGCCGATGGTGCGCGAGGGCTGGAAACTCGCCTCCACCCTGCGCCGCCGACGCTTCGCCGAGGGCGCGCTGGATCTGGAAATGCCGGAAATCCGGATTCGTCTCGATTCGCGCGGCCGCGCCTGCGCCGCCGAGCCGGTGATCCACACCGAGAGCCACCAACTCGTCGAGGAATGCATGCTGGCCGCCAATGACGCGGTGGCCAAGGTGCTGCGCGAGCGCATGAAACCCGCGGTTTACCGCATCCACGAGGATCCGGATCCGTCGCGCCTGATGGATTACACCGAGACCGCGATGCTTCACGGCTACCGCCCCGGCGACCTCACCAACCGCGCGCACATCCAGAAACTGCTCGATGAGTCAAAAGGCCGCGCGGAGGAACACATCATCAAGCTGGGCCTGCTCAAGAGCCTCAAACGCGCCGCCTACGCCGCCGAACCGATCGGCCACTACGGCCTGGCCAAGGGCGACTACTGCCACTTCACCAGCCCGATCCGCCGGTATGCCGACCTGATCGTCCACCGCGCGCTGCAGCCGCTGTTGGAAAATCCGCCGGCGAAACCGGACCGCACGCCCGCGCAGGCCGAGCTGCGCACGATCTCACGGCATATCTCCGATACCGAACGCAATTCCGCCGAGGCCGAAAACGAAACCAAACAGATCAAGCTCTTCGAATATCTCGAACGGGTCGCGGCGATGCATGATCCTCATGAATTCGACGGCCTTGTCACCGATGTCCGGCCGATGGGCCTGATGGTGGAAATCCCGGACATGGGCATCCGCGGCGTGGTCAAACGCGAGGATCTGCCCGAGGGCCGCTGGCGGCTGGAAGGCCACCGCGGCGCATGGGTGTCGGCCGATGGCACGGTGATCGCCACCGGCATGCGCCTGCCACTGCATGTCATCGGGCTGGATCTGGAAAAACGCTTCGTCGATTTCTCGGTGGCTGGCCCGCCGACCGGCACCGGCGTCCCGGCTCCGGCCACACGGCCGGCCCCGGCCGCCAAACATCGCGGCAAAACAACGCCGAAAACCGCCGCCGCCCGCTCGGGCCCGCCGCGCAAGCGCGGGGGAAACAAGGGCGCGGGCGGGGCCAAGCGCCGCCGCTCCTGAGGACCCGGAACCGGCCCGGCGCAAAAAAATCAGTTTTTTTTTGAGGCTGACCCCGTAATTGTCCCACCCCTTGTGTTATCATGGCGGGGTCATGAACCCCAACCTCACTGAAATCGCATTCATTCTCGACCGCTCGGGGTCGATGCAATTGATGGCCGAGACTGCCGTCAGCAGCTTCAACCACCTGCTGCACACCCAGCAGGAGCAACCCGGCGACGCCCGCCTCTCGCTGGTGCTTTTCGACGATGTTTGCGAAGTGCCCTTCGATTCGGCGCCCATTTCCGGAGTTCCCGGGCTGGATGCCACCACCTATCTCCCGCGCGGCACCACCGCGCTGCTCGATGCCATCGGCCTGACCATCGACAGGCTGGGGGAGAAACTCTCCGCCACACCCGAGTCGGAGCGCCCCGGCCAGGTGATCATCGCGATCCTCACCGACGGACTCGAAAACGCCTCCCGCCAATACACATGGAAGGATGTCGCGAAGCGGATCGACCATCAGACCAAAGTATACCAATGGAAGTTTCTCTTCCTTGGCGCGAATCTGGATGCGATCCTAACGGGTGAAAAAATGAACATTCACGCCCGGGATTCGTCGAATTTCATGATGAACGAGACGTCTTATCGCGCGGCGCTGGGCGCCGTGAATCGCAAAATGACAGCCATGCGCCTGTCAAGACGCGGTCCGGTGAATCATGCGGTCCTCCGTGATGCGGAGGCTTCCATGGAGGATTTGCGCAGGGACGAGGAACACAAACCATGCTGAAACGATTTCCCCGCATCGCGGGAGCCCCCCCTTCGGAGGTGAAAGCCTCCGCTAGATGCTCATGACACCGCGGTGCGGGGATATTTTCCCCAAGGTGGGGATTTGCGCGCGGTGCGCGGCGGGTCAGCGGCGGCATTTCTCCAACAACCCGCCGAGAAAGCGGGTGATGCCCGCCAACGCGTCCGCATGCGCCGAGCTGCCGAGCGGCGCAAGATCCCCCCGGCACCGGTCCAACAGATCCAGTGCGGTGTCGACGGCGCTCTCGATGGCGCCTTCGTATTCGGCGATGCCGAGCAGCACCGGCAGGTCCAGCGGCTCCTGGTCGAGGATGCGCTTGTTGAGCTTGATGCGCTGTGCCTCGGAGGCGGTTTCCAGCAGGTTGAGGATCGGCAGCGTCAGCTTGCCCTTCACCAGATCGGTGCGCAGCGTCTTGCCGACGATTTCCTCGGACCCGCACAAGTCCAGGCAGTCGTCGTAAATCTGATAGGCGGTGCCGAGTTTCATGCCGTAGTCGTGCAGCTGTGCCTCGGTCCGCGCGTCGCAGCCGGAAAGCCTGGCGGCCAGGCCGGTGGCGGCGGCGAACAAGGCGCCGGTCTTCATGCCGATCACCTGGAAATAATCCGCCTTGGTGAAGGTGAGGTCGAAGCGGCGCTGGGTCTGGATGATCTCGCCCTGGCAGACTTCCCGCGCGGCGTTGCCGACCTTGCGGCAGATGTCGATGCTGTCGAAGTCCGTCGCCAGCGTGAGCGCATGGGCGAACAGCGCGTCGCCCAGCAGCACGGAAAGCGAGTTGCCCCACTTGGCATTCGCCGTGGGCACCATGCGCCGGGTGTTGGCACCGTCGATGATGTCGTCATGCACCAGCGTGGCCATGTGGATGAGCTCCACGATGACGCCGAGCTTGACGTGCTCCTCTCCCGCGCCGCCGGCCGCGCCGCCCACCAGGATGCCGAGGGCCGGCCGGATGCGTTTGCCGGAGGTATTGCAGACGTAGGCGACATAAGGCTCGATGGCCGGGTCGAACCCGCGGACCTGCTCGCGGATGGAGATTTCCACCCGTTCGAGTTCCGGACGAATCAGCTCGAACGGGAACAGCCCCTCGCGGGCGGATGATGGCGGGGTGGCGGCCATGGTTGCTTGGTGAGCCTCAAAAAGCCACAACCAACGTCATTCCGCAACCCGGATGTTGCCGCCGCCCGACGCCATGCCGCCTGCTCCGGTGCGTGGACCACGTTCCGTCAGACGGTCCCAATCCTCCCAGAAACGCCTTGTTTGCAGCGCATCGGGAATGATTTCCAGCACGACCGGTCCGCCGCCATGCACGAAGGCGTCCAAATCATCCGCCGTGCGGACCTGCAGGTGTCCCAGCCCCCACAGGGTGGCGAATCCCGCGAGATCCGCGCGGTGCGGATTGGTCATGCATTCAATGGCGCGCGCCCCCAGCGCATCGAGTCGCGGCAGCCGCCGGAAAATCCCGCCGCCGTGGTTGTTGATGATCGCCAGCACGCGGCCCCCGGTCACCACCTGGTCCATCACGAACGGCGCGGCAAGGTCATACAGGGTTGTTAGATCCCCAAGCAGCGCCCATGCCCCGCTCCGGTCCGCCGACCAGCCGAGCCATGTGCTGGTTTGCCCGTCGATGCCGTTGGCGCCGCGGTTCGCACGCACCTGCCTCACCGGCCGTGTCCATTGCGCGAAGAGGTTCCACTCGCGCACCGGCAGGCTGTTGCCAAGAAACACGCCGCCACCCATGCACGCGTAGTGGGAAAGCGCGCGGACCAGCGCCGGTTCGCTGTCGGGGTGGCGCTCGAGCAGTTCCCCGATGTGCGCGGCACGCGCGGACGCCCCGTCCAAAAGCCCGAGCGCGTCTCCGGCGGGCTCCACCTCGCCGATCGCCTTGAGCACCCGGTGGACGGACCCGCACGTCACCTGTGATGCGCGGGCCAGCCCCGGCAGTCCGCTCCGACAGACCGACCACACGGACACCGCGGGCAGGTCCTCCAGATCCCGCCAGAAGCGCCCGGCGGGCAGCTCGCCAAGCCGCAGGATCTTGCCGGGCGGGCAGGCCTTGAGGACGCGATCCCCGTCATGCAGCGCCAACCCGCGCAGCATCTCGCGCAAGCCGCTTGCCGCATCCGCCATCACCGGCGCGCCGAAATCCCGGCAGAAATGATATACTTCCTCCTGGTCTCCGGGTTCGAGTCCGCCGATCCAGACGACGATCCCCGGCTCATGATCCTCACGCAGCCAGCGGGCCAGCGCCGCCACATCCAGACGCTCTTTCACCGGGGCGAACGCATCGCCGGATCCAGCCGGAAATTCCACAGGCTGCGGCACGAAGGTTTCGTCAAATTCCACATTCCAATGAAACGGGCCTCTCCCGTCCCAATGCCCGATCTCTCCGGCAAACGCATGCATGCCGAACATGCCGGGCTGCACGATGGTCTGGGGCGCGCCCGATCCACGGTAGGCGGCCGGCCGGTCCGCAGTGAGCGCGACCAGCGGCCGCGCCTGATAGCATGCCTCGATCACCGCCGGCAGCAGCTCCGCGCAAGCAGTGCCGCTGGTGGTCACCACCGCGCACGGCCGGCCCGTGTCCATTGTGCGGCCCAGCGCGAAAAAACCCGCGGAGCGCTCTTCAAAGTGCCGCCACAGCCGCGCCTTTCCGGCGGCCTCGGCACGGGCGAGCACTTCAATCAGGGCCGCATTGCGGGCTCCCGCGCAGAGCACGAATTCCGCCACCCCGGCCCGCAGGCAGCGGTGCACGGTGTCGAGCGCCTTCTCCCATGTCTGCATGCCACGCTGCTTAGGGCATGCCCCGTGGATTGTCGATGGAGGATCTCGGCGCGCGGCGGCCACGGAGTGCCACGGCGCAAACCCGGGCATCGACAGCGGAAACATCCGGGCTAGCATGGCAGGGGATGACCCTCGGTGACCTCGGATGGAACCCGGATTTTGAACAAGCCTTCTCGCCCTACCGCGCCAAAGGCTGGGTGCCCGCACGCCTGATCCGCGAGACACCAGTCAATTTCAGCGCGCTGCTCGGGGATGGGACTGAAATCGATGCCATCCTCTCCGGCCGCGTCTGGCATGAGGCCGCCTGCGATGCCGAACTCCCGGCAGTGGGCGACTGGGCGGTCATCGAGCCCGGCCATGAAAACCACGATCATGTCATCCGCGCCGTGCTGCCGCGCCGCACCTGCTTCGCTCGCAAAATGCCGGGCAACAGCTCGCAGGCCCAGGTCATCGGCGCGAATATCGATGTCGTCGCCGTGGTCACCGACGCCGGCCCGGACTTCAACCTCCGCCGCATGGAGCGGTATTTCACACTCATCAGCCGCAGCGGCGCGCGCGCGCTGGTGCTCGTGAACAAATCCGACCTCTTCCCGAAATCCCAAAACCAACAGGCCGCGGCACGCATCGCCGCACTCTGGCAGGAAGCGGAGGTGCACATCACCAGCGCCCTCCACGGAGAAGGGCTCAAGGCACTCGGCAAACACCTCACACCGGGCGTCACCATGTGCATCGTCGGCTCCAGCGGCGTCGGCAAGTCCACCCTCGTCAACCAACTTCACGGCGAAGACTGGCAGTGGACCGGCGAGGTCAATGAAACCACCGGCAAAGGACGCCATACCACCACCACCCGCGAACTCGTTCCGCTCCCCGGCGGCGGCTTGCTCATCGACAATCCCGGCATGCGCGAAATCCAGATGTGGACCGATGAATCGATGCTGCGCGACAGCTTCGCGGATGTGGATCAAATCGCCGCGCAATGCCGCTTTGCCGATTGCAGCCACCGTGGCGATGCCGGCTGCGCGATCCGCAGGGCGGTGGAATGCGGCACCCTCGACCCCGCGCGCCATGAAAGTTTCCTCAACCTGGAAAACGAGATCGCCGCCCTCAGGAAACGTGCCGAAAAACGCCGCATGGCAGTGGAGCGCTGGGCCAAACGCAGCCATCGCGTCAAGGCCCGCAATCTCGCGGACCGCATCCAGCTCGAACGCGACGAACGCGGCCAGGTCTGATCCGGGGACGCGTGTGACATCCCGTGGCACGCGAGGTTTTTTGCTGACTTTTGGCGAAGGTCCCCGAAAGTAGGGTATTCGATGATCCGGATTGACCCGTCCGGTTCCGCGAAAACCCATATCCCATCCCTTGAAGAACGACGAACAGGAAGCACCGGCAAATCCACCTCCCGCACGCATCCAAGGCGATCCCTCTCCCCACGGCCATCCCGGCACGCCGGCACTCCCGGGGCTTGATCTCGGCTCGCCGGAGGAAAGGATCATGATGCGCTTCGAGGCGTTGGTGGAGGCGGTCTTGTACCGCCCGCCGCCATCCGCCGCGCGGCCGGATCCCGATTGGAACCGCCTTTTCCGCTGGTGCCACACCCACCGCAATTTCCTCGCCACACGCGCCCGCAGCACCGGCAAACTCGCCAGTCCCAACAGGGTGGACCTCTGGTTGCGCGAACTGGCCAGCCCGCCCAAGGGCGTCTGGGACGGCGTACGGCAGGGAGCGATCTCCTACATCCGGCTCGTCGGTATCCCGCCCCGCGGCAGTAGCGAGGCGATGTTCACCAACAGGCCCGCGGGATTTTAAAAATTTCCACCACTGGCGGATTGACAAGCCGGCCCGGGCGGATAACGTCGCGGCCCCTGAGCCGTCCCGCAGACAGGCTCCACCACTCTTCACGAGGCCCAAGCCATGAGCAAACGCACCTACCAACCCTCCAAGCGCACGCGGAAACAACAATTCGGCTTCCGCGCCCGCATGGCCACCAAGGCCGGCCGTGACATCCTGCGCCGCCGCCGCCAAAAGGGCCGCAAACGCCTGGTTCCCGTGGGCGTCGAGATCCCCTTCAAACGGCATACCTCGCAGCACAACTGATCGCCGGCTTCCACGCCGCCAAGGCAGCCGGCCGCATCCTCCGCCATGCGCCTGCCACGGAAATGCAGCATCACAAGGCGCGCCGATTTCCTGCGCGTCAAATCCGAAGGCAGGGCCAAAACCGGCCGCTTTGTCATCCTCAGCACACTCGAGGACCCCGCCCTCACGTCATTACGCGTCGGCTTCATCACCACCAAGCGCTCCGGCAAGGCTCACGACCGCAACCTCCTGCGCCGCAGATTCAGGGCCTTCGTCCGCACCCATGCCCCGCGGTTTCCAAATGCCCCGCGGTTCCTCGTCACAATCGCACGCCCCGGCGCCGCCACCGCCACCTTCGCCGAACTCGAGGCCGACTGGCTCCGCCAGGCGCGTCGGCTCGGCCTGCTGGCACAGCCCGCCGACCATCCGTGATCTCAAACATCCTCAGCACGATCATCCGCACCCTGATCCGTTTCTATCAGCGGATCCTCTCTCCGATGCTGAAATCCGCCGCCGGCCCGGCCGCAGGCTGCCGGTTCTCCCCCAGTTGCTCGAATTTCTTCCTTCAGGCGGTCGACGCACACGGCCCGTGGCGCGGGTCGTGGCTCGGAATTTGCCGGATTTTCCGCTGTCATCCATGGGGCGGCTGCGGTTATGACCCGGTCCCGCCGGCCCGCCGCCATCACCACGCCGGCGAATCACCCGATTCCTGACTTTTCCCCATCCGATTTATGTACGATCGCAAAACCTGGGCCGTGCTTGCCATCTGCGGCGCGCTGCTCGCCGCAAACCTCCATTACTCCGCACAAAACCAGCGCGCACAGGCCGAGGCCAGACAACGCGAACAGGCGCTGCGCGAGGCAACTGCCGCCGCAACCGATGAACCCGCGCTGGCCACCCGCGCCGGCCTCACCGTCGAGCCCCCCCCACCACCCGCCGAAGAGGAACTGGTCGTCCTCAAAAACGACAAGGTCGCCTACACCCTCACCAACATCGGCGGCGGCATCAAGTTCGCCGAGTTCCAGGAAGAGTTCGAGGTGGGCAGCAAATCGTCCCGCGTGCGCGCCAACCGCTTCGGCAGCGGCCCCATCGGCGCGATCGCCGGCACCGGCGAGACCCTCGAAAACATCCCCTACGCCTACAAGGCCGACGATTCCATCGATGGAAAAAAGGCGGTGTATATCGCCCGTCTCCCGTCCGGCCTGATCGCCAAGAAAACCTTCAGCCTGATCGAGGACGGCGCGCCCGGCGCCCCCTACCTTGTCGATCTCGAGCTGCAGATCGAGAACACCTCCGCCAACGCGCCCGATGCCAATGACTGGAGCGTGTTCCTCGGTGAGGCCTCGCCTCTCTATCAGGCGGAATGGCCGCAGCAAACCGGCTTTTTCCACCGCGAGGACGGCGAGATCCACTTCACCGACGGCGGCACCTTCAAGGGCGGCTGGTTCTCCTCCGCGAAAACCGTCCAGAACAGCGATGAATCGGTCGTCGAGCTCGCGGGCGTGACCAACCAGTTTTTCGCCACCGTGCTGCGCCCGAAGGAACCCGCGCCCACCACCATGTGGGCCAGATCCTCGCAGGTCACGCTCGATGGCAGCCCCAAACCGGTCACCTCGGTGCGCGCCGGACTGCGGCTGCCTGCCGGCCAAATCCAGCCCGGCGCAATCAAGTCCTACGGCTACCGCATCTTCATCGGACCCAAACACAACATCCTGCTGCGCAAAATGGACCGTCACCGGGGCGAGGGCTGGGGCGATGTGATGCAATACGGCTGGTTCTGGTTCGTCTCACGCCCGCTCAATTGGCTGCTCAACACCTATCACAACATCCTGGACGGAGTCGCCAGCAAATGGTCGTGGGGACTCGCCATCATCTTCCTCACCATCACCGTGCGCTTCATCATTTGGCCGCTCCACGCCAAGTCCACGCACACGATGAAACGCATGGCCAAGCTCAAGCCGGAGATGGACAAGCTCAAGGAGAGATATCCGGACGATCCCAACAAACTCAATACCGAGATGATGGGGCTCTACCGCAAATTCGGCATCAACCCGCTCGGCGGCTGCCTGCCGATGTTCATCCAGATCCCGATCTTCTTCGGCTTCTACCGCATGCTGCAATACGCCGTGGAACTGCGCGGCCAGGGATTCCTGTGGGTGAACGACCTGTCACAACCGGACACGCTGGGCCACATCGCCGGCGTGCCAATCAACCTGCTGCCGATCGTCATGGCCGTCACCAGCTTCCTGCAAATCAAGATGACACCGATGACGGGCGACAAGATGCAGCAGCGCATCATCATGTTCATGCCCTTCATGTTCTTCTTCTTCTGCTACAGCTTCGCATCCGCCCTCGCGCTCTACTGGACCACCCAGAACATTTTCTCGATCGGCCAGACATGGCTCATGAACAAGACGCCGGAACCGGAGCTTGTGCCGGTCAAGGGCGCGGGAAAATCATGGGTCCAGCGCATGGCCGAACGCCAGGCGGAGTTGCAGAAGCTCCAGAAACAACGCCAGGCCGGCGGCATGCGCGATGTCACGCCCGCCGACCGGAAAAAACGCCCGCCGCGCACCGGCGGCTGAATCCGCCGCGCGCGTCACGCCGGTTGTGGACGGCGGCATTCCTGCTAGGTTTCCACACCGCCCCATGCACCGCCAGCCTCCCAGCATCCGGCCGTCCGCCACCCCGCCGGTTTTCCAGGCCCATGGCCTGCGCAAGGTCTATCACACCGGCGAGGTCGAGGTGGTCGCCCTCGACGGCGTGGATCTCGAACTCAATGCCGGCGAGCTCGTGTGCCTGCTCGGTGCCTCGGGCAGCGGGAAATCCACCTTGCTCAACATCCTCGGCGGCCTCGACCTGCCGACCTCCGGCTCGCTCTTCTACAAGGGCTGGCCGCTCGATGGCTCGCACGAGCAGTCCCTCACCCTGTTCCGCCGCAACTGTGTCGGCTTCGTGTTCCAATTCTACAACCTCATCCCCTCCCTCACCGCCCGCGAAAACGTCGCCCTGATCACAGGCATCTCGCGCGATCCCATGGCTCCCGAGGAGGCGCTCGAAATGGTCGGCCTCAAGGCCCGCATGGATCATTTCCCGTCCCAGCTCTCCGGCGGGGAACAACAGCGCGTCGCGATCGCAAGGGCCATCGCCAAACGCCCCGAAGTGCTGCTCTGCGACGAACCCACCGGCGCGCTCGATGTCACCACCGGCATCACCGTGCTCGAAGCCGTCGAACGCATCAACCGCGAACTCGGCACACTCACCGTCGTCATCACTCACAATGCCGTGATGGCCGCCATGGCCGACCGCGTGATGCATCTTTCCGATGGCCGGATCATCCGCATCCATCACAATGAATCACGGCTTCCCGCATCGCGCCTGGAGTGGTGAATCACGTGAATGGCGCCACCGCCGGTGACGCCGCGGCACGATGGGAAGAACGACAAAGCCCGGCGGCCCGCCGCGCCGTGGATGATCGTGGCATTCGGGTCAGATACGGCGTTGAAATCAACGGGTGATTTCCGCATTTTTGTGGTGTTGGGGTTGAAAGGTCGACCGTGTTCCAGCGCGCCGTGGATGATGTGGAGGAGCCTGGTCATGACGGCTCCAACGATGAGGATGGACGGCTTGCCCCGCACCTTGAGGCGCTCGGCGAAGGCCATGCAGACGGGATTGTGGCGGATCGCGCTTTGCTCATCGGCGCTCGGGTCTTGCCGCTTGTGCGTCTGGAGGATCCGCGGTGTGGTGCCCGCGTAGGTGGCGAGCTGGCGGGCGCTCCGCGCCGTGGATGATCTCAGGGTTGGATGACGTGATTCTGTAAAGTCGGCCGCGCGGCCCTACCGGGTTTGAGTGCCGCCTGCGGCCGTGGAGTGTCATGGATCACTGGTGATCTTGAAGTGACTAAAGGCTTTCCCTGAATCGCACCACATGGGATCCTGTATGAGGGACGACCCTTGGATTGACGACCCATGGTTCCCATGGGGCATTCCGGTTGCGACATCACTCGATCTGGAAAATCAAACGCAGGAATTTCCGTACGTCGTTCCCGGTTGGCGTGTGGTAAATCCTGCGCTCGCAGCCATTCGGAACCCCGGTTTGATCGGCGGATGGGAGTGAGCCGACATCATCCGAACGCCATGGTGTGGATGGGGTGGAAAAATCTACGGAGGATTCGCCCCGCACTGTCATTGCCGGGTCATCGACCCGGAGGATGGCGGTCAGTGTGAGATGTGGAATTCCGCTGACGAGGGTGAGGCCATGGACAGGTTTGGCGAAAGGGGCGCCGGGAGACGGGGCGCCGAGTGCGTATTCCGCGAGAGCGGTGTAGCCATTGCCGTCTTGGTCCGAAGTTGCGGCAACGCCGCCGCCCCATGATGCGAAGCTCGGACCCGGTGCGGCCATGACGTTCAGCATGTATCTGAGCGGAGTGGTTGCGCCTTGGCTGTCGGTGGCGCGGTTGGTCGCTCGGCAAGCGTCGAAATTTTGCGCATGGGTGCTTCCATGCATGACAAAAGGCCTGTCCCTTTATGTGCGTCAGGGCTTTTTTGAATGCCGCGGCCCGGCATGCGGGATCATGCCAGCTCGAGCGCGAGGTAGTTTTCGATTTCACGCGAGGGATCAACCGCACGCATGAGTGCCTCGCCGATGAGCACGGCGTTCGCGCCGGCGTCCAGCACACGCATGGCGTCCGCCGGGCATTTGATGCCGCTTTCGGAGACAAGCAGCACATCGTCGGGAACCTCGCCGGCGAGTTGCTCGGTGGTCTCCAGATCCACTTGGAACGTCTTGAGATTGCGGTTGTTCACCCCGATCAGGTCCGCACCGAGGTCGAGCGCGCGCTCCATTTCCCACAGGTCGTGCACCTCGACAAGCACATCGAGCATGATCGCCCTGGCCTCGTCGTAAAGCCGCCGCAGCGAATCATCATCCAGCGCGGCGACGATCAGCAGCACGGCATCGGCTCCGGCGACGGCCGCCTCGTGGATCTGCACCTCGTGAATGGTGAAATCCTTGCGCAACAGGGGTGCGGTGGAAAATTTGGAAATCGCGGCCAGATCCGCCAGCGAGCCCTGGAAATACTTCCCGTCGGTGAGGATCGAGAGACAGGACGCGCCGCCGTCGAGGTAGCGTTTCGCTTGCCGCACGGGATCGAAGTCCGGATCGATGAGACCGACCGACGGTGATGCTTTTTTCACCTCGGCGATCACTCCGAGGCGGCCAGGCCCGCGGTCGAGCGCGGCGCGGAATCCGCCGAAGTCGTTGCGCTGGAGTGCTGCGGCCCGCAAATGCGTGGCACGGGGCATCAGCGCCTCCACTTCGAGGCGCTTGGTGGCGATGATTTCGGCGAGCTTGTCGGACATGGTGTGCGGCGCAAGCAAGGCAGAGCGGGCGGGGCGGGGCACGGAAATTTTGAAATTTTTGGCTTGCGGCCGATCGGGTCCGGTGTATCAAAGCGCCCGCATGTTTCGCGACGCGGGCGTAGCTCAGTGGTAGAGCGCCACCTTGCCAAGGTGGATGTCGTGAGTTCGAATCTCATCGCCCGCTCCATTTCCTGCTTGTCGGTCGTGACGCGGACTTGGGGTTTTCCGCCGTTGGCGGGCATCATCCCGCTTTGGTCATGATTCGCGGCGGATACCCTGCCGGCAGCCTCATGGATAGCGTTCCTGGTAGGGTTTCCCCTCCGTTGCTTTCATGGCCGGATATTTGATTTTGAGAAGCCCCGCAAAGACTGTCCCAGTGCCGTCCAAGGCGGGATTGCCAACCCTGTCATCTCACGGTTGGGGGGGCAATGCGGGAATAAACCAACCAAAATACAACCATGACACCGGGAGCCATTCTGCTGATTGTGCTTGTTCTTCTGTTGATCGGAGCAATACCCGTGTGGCCATACAGCCGGAACTGGGGATATTGCCCGACCGGCGCGCTGGGACTGGTTTTTCTGATTCTGATCATCCTTCTGCTACTTGGAAAATTCTGATTCGGCTCTCCTGAAATGACATAGGCGCGGGACATTATCCATGAAAACCAACCCCGCAAGAAGCGGGCGGCGTTTTCCGGAGCGTGCCCATGGTCCCATGGGTCAGCTTGGGAGTGATGACCCGGCCATGCGGCGGCAGGTTTTCACAGGATGGTTTTCTGCACGCTGCTTTCGATGATGCCTGTGGCAATCGCATGGCGGGTGAGCCCCGCGGTATCGTGGATATTGAGTTTGCGCATCAGATTTCCGCGATGTTTTTCCACGGTCTTGATGCTGATGCACAGCTCCGCCGCGGTCTGCTTGTTGGCTTTGCCTTCAGCGACGAGTTGCAGCACTTCCATCTCGCGCGAGGACAACTGCAGGGGCATTATCGGCCGTTTCGCGGGTTGTTCGCGTGTTCCGGGATTGATGTGCATGAAACGTCCAGAGATCGCTTTGCTATAAAAAGTCCTGCCATGACTGACTTCCCGGATGGCATGGCAGAGATCGCTGACGGAGTCCTGTTTGAGCATGCAACCCATCGCCCCCGATTCGGTGGCGCGCAGGAGATGGGCATCATCGCAATGTGCCGTGAGAATGATGATTCGCGCCCCGGGCCGGGCATTCAGCAGTTGGCGTGTGGTTTCCAGTCCATTGAGGCCGGGCATGGCGATGTCCATGAGGATCACATCGGGGTCGAGAGCGACCGCCAGCTCGATAGCCTGCCGCCCATCCGGAGCCTCGCCGATCACATCCAAATCGGTTTCCAGGCCGAGCACCATGCGGATACCCTCGCGAACCAGGGTGTGATCCTCAGCCAACAGAACCGTGATTCGTTTCATGGGTTTCCGGAATTGGTCTTCCGGCGGCCATCGCGGCGCGCCTAGTATCCGTATCGGAGAACCTCTACGGTGGAAATCCGCAGATCCATGGACCACACAATCCCTTGCGCGGGATAATTGCAGTCCCGGATCCCGGATCACCTGAACCATTCCATGTGAAATTGTCAGATGGCAAATGGTAATTCCCGGGGACGGGCACATTGCGCCATTGCGCATGCAAGCTGGGATCCGTAGCTGCAGGGCCTTGCCTGGAGCCGCCTTTGCGTCAAGGAGAGGGGCCCTTCGTTCACAAAGCATGATGGTTTGATGGGTTTCTGGCCTGCCCGCCCCGCATCACAGGCATCGGAACCCTTGATCCGGTGGAGCCGACACGGTCCACCAAGCGCCCGGCTATCCCGAACCTCCGGGAGTTGTTTTCATCGGCTCGAGTTCACGGCGTTTCCGGCCATTCGCCGGGAACGATGATCATGTGATGGCAACGCAAGGCCCGCCATCTTCGATGGTGCTCTGGTGGCGCGGGTGAACAGGCTATCGGGTGGATTTCTCAATGCCTTCGCCAACGGTGCCGACATCCCTCCCAATTCCACGGATTGTGCCGCAACCCGCGCTGAAGAGGGCGAGGAATGTGGAAGCAAGCATCAGAATGGCAATGCGTTTCGATGATGTTTTCATGATTTTCCATGCGCGTTGTTCACACGCTTTGGAAAATAGTTGATCGCGAGCCTTGCCGCCATGGGGTGAAACCCTGCTTGTTGGAGTCCGGCTGGCCGGAGACAGGGCATGTGGCTTTGGAAATCCTTCTGGACCGCCCGCCGATTCCGGCTTTCTGTCTCCAGCGCAACCATGTTCGTCATCTCGATCGCCGCGCTAAGGCGCAACACCGCCATTCTCCGGGAGTTGAAGCAGGCCGCGGGCTGCCGGCTGGTGCTCGCGCTGAAGGGTTTCTCGTGCTGGAAGGCGTTTCCGCACATCCGTGACGATCTGGACGGCTGTTGCGCGTCGGGCCTGTGGGAGGCGCTGCTGGCGCGCGATCATTTCCGCAAGCATGTGGTCACCTATTCGCCGGCGTATGATGAGGCGGATGTCGCTGCGCTTTGCGAATTCACGCATCATCTGGATTTCAACAGCCTGTCGCAATGGTTCCGTTTCCGGGACATGGTCATGGCCCATCCGCGTTTCACGGGCGGCGCGCTGCGCTGCGGCCTGCGCGTGAATCCGGAGTGCTCCACCGGCCACACGCCGATCTACGACCCCTGTGCCGCCGGTTCACGCCTCGGCATCACCGCGGATCAATTGCAAGGTGCGGACCTCCGCGGGTTGTCCGGCCTGCATTTCCACACACTCTGTGAGCAAAACTCGGACGACCTCGGCAAAACACTGGAGGCCGTCGATGAAAAGTTCGGCCACTTGCTGCGTTCGCCGCAGTTCACCTATCTCAACATGGGCGGCGGCCACTGGATCACCAAGCCCTTCTACGACCGCGGCCGGCTGGTCCGGCTGGTGGGCGAGGCGCGCGAGCGGTATGGCGTGGAGGTGTGGCTCGAGCCCGGCGAGGCCGTCGCCTTGCACAGCGGCGTGTTGCGCGCCACCGTGATGGATGTTTTCGATTCCTCCGGCCACACGCTTGCGATCCTGAGTGTTTCCGCCACGGCGCACACGCCGGATGTGCTGGAAATGCCGTATCGTCCGGATGTTCATCTGGTGGAGCGAACGGCCGCCGCGGGGGCGCCTCCGCAAAGCGGGCGGCCTTCGGTCGTGCTGGATGGCGAGCATTACCTGCCTGCGGGCGACCCCGCGCGGGCGGCATGCCATGACGGTCCGTCCGTGGTGCATCGTCTGGGCGGGCCGACCTGTCTGGCCGGCGATGTGTTCGGGGATTACGTGTTTCCGCGGCGGCTGCGCACCGGCGACACGCTGGTGTTCGATGACATGGCGCATTACACCATGGTCAAGACCACCACCTTCAACGGGGTGAAGCACCCGCCCATCGCATTGCAGCATGAGGACGGGGCGATCGAGATCATCCGCCAGTTCACCTATGAGGACTTCCGCGACCGCCTCGGCTGAGGCTGCCATTCCGCGCCCCGCCGCCGATGATCGTTCTTGGCGGAGGGGCGCGCATCTCCCACGCTGCGGCCCCGCATGACAACCGTTCTGGAAACGATCGACAGCGGCGCGCGCTATCTCGAGAAACGCGGCATCGAGGACGCGCGGCGCAACATGCAGCTGCTGGTGGCCGGGCAGCTCGGCTGCACGCGCATGGACCTGTATCTCCAATTCGACCGGCCGCTCGACGAAGCACAGCTCGCACCGCTGCGCGAGGCCTTGAGAAAACGCGGCGAGGGCATCCCGCTCCAACACCTGTTAGGCACGGTTTGGTTTCACAACCGCGAATTCAAAACCGACGCCCGCGCGTTGATTCCAAGGCCCGAGACCGAGGAGCTGGCCGAGTGGATCCTGTCATGGGAGCTGCCGCAGGACCAGGAAGTCCTCGACATGGGCTGCGGATCCGGCGTGCTCGGACTCACGCTCGCCGCAGAGCGTCCGGGCTGGAAGGCCGTGCTTGCGGATGTGTCCGGAGCCGCGCTGGCCCTGGCCCGGGAAAACGCCGGACTGCTGCAGATCCGCAACGCCGTGTTTTTGGAGAGCGATTTGTTCGCCGCGCTGGAGGGTCCTTTCGACGGTATCGCCGCCAACCTGCCGTATGTGCCCGAGTCGGAGCGCGCCGGCATGCAGCGCGAGCTTCTGCATGATCCCGCGCTGGCGCTCTTCGGCGGAGCGGACGGGCTCGACCTGATCCGGCGCTTCATCCCGGAGGCCTTCCGGCATCTCAAGCCGGGCGGCTGGCTGGCGATGGAAACCGGCCATGATCAGGCTTCACAGGTCGCCGGATTTCTCCAAGCCTCCGGTTTCGCCGGACTCGAGTTGAAAACCGACCTCTCGGGCATCGCACGATTCCACTTGGCCCGGCGGCCCGGCTGATTCACGCATTTTCCCCACACCCATGGACAAACTCATCGTTCGCGGCGGCGCCACGCTCAAAGGCACGGTCAACATCTCCGGCTCGAAAAACGCCTCGCTGCCGATCCTCGCCGCCTCGCTGCTCACCTCACGGCCCTGCATCATCCGCCGCGTGCCCGATGTCTCGGACACCAACTACATGATCCAGATCCTCAGCGCGATGGGCGCCGATGTCGAACGCTCGTCGGGCACCGTGCGCATCACCTGCGGCGATATCTCGGACACCGCACCCTACGAACTCGTGCGGCGCATGCGCGCCTCCATCTGCGTGATGGGCCCGCTGCTCGCGCGCATGGGCCGCGCCGTGGTCTCGCTGCCCGGCGGCTGCGTCATCGGCGACCGCCCGGTGGACCTCCACCTGCGCGGCCTCGAGGCGCTCGGAGCGAAGGTGGATTTCGAGGGCGGCAACATCATTCTAACCGCAAAAAACGGCCTGCGCGGCGCCCGGATCGACTTGTCCGGCAGCCACGGCCCCACCGTGCTCGGCACCGACAACGTGATGATGGCCGCCACCCTGGCGAGGGGGGTCACCACCATTGAATCCGCGGCTGCCGAGCCCGAGGTGCTGGACCTTGCGGACTTCCTCAACGCCATGGGCGCGAAAATCACCGGCGCGGGCACCCGCCGCATCGTCATCGAGGGTGTGGAGGAACTCCACGGCGTGGAGCACACCGTGATTCCCGACCGCATCGAGGCCGGCACCTTCATGGCCGCCGCCGCGCTCGCGGGCGATGGCGTGAAGCTCCGCCGCATCTCCCGCGAACACCTCCGGGCCATCACCGCCGCCATCGAGCAGTCCGGCCATACAGTGGAATTCAACGATGCCGGCGACGCCTGCACCGTGATCCGCGGCAAGTCCCCCGGCGGCGTCGATCTCGAAACCGCGCCCTACCCGGGCTACCCCACCGACATGCAGGCGCAGATGACCGCGCTGCTCGCCACCACCCCCGGCATCAGCGTGATCAAGGACACGATTTTCCCCCAGCGCTTCATGCATTGTGCCGAGCTCAAGCGCATGGGCGCGGACATCAAGGTGGATCACGGCACCGCCGTCGTCCGCGGTGTCGCGAATCTTTCGGCCGCCCCGGTGATGGCGTCCGACTTGCGGGCCTCCGCGGCCCTGGTGCTGGCCGCGCTCACCGCCAGGGGCACCACCGAGATCAGCCGTCTTTATCATATCGACCGCGGTTACGAGCACATCGACGAAAAGCTCCTGATGCTCGGTGCGGACGTCGAGCGGGTGCGTGACTGACCCGCCACGCGTCAGCAACTCAGGTCACGGAGTTCCGCGGCTTCCCCGGCCGCCTGCTTGCGGAGGATCTCCCAGCGGCCATCCTGCCGGATTTCGAGACGGGCGTCGTAATCCAGGCCCGACTCGCCGTTCTTGGCGAGAATCACCACGCCGATTCCCTCCCCGGCGAGCATGTCGAGAATCCCGGTGATCTGGGGCTTGGACATCGAGCTGCCCGGTCGGTCGAGAAACACGAACGACGGATGGGCGAGGAAAATCCGGGCGATGGACAACAGGTGCTGCTCGCCGATGGAAAACACATCATCCCAGTCCTTGTCGGCATTGAGGCCGCCGACGCGCTCGACGGCCTGATGCAGGCCGAGGCGGTGCAGCACCGCATGGATGGCCGGATCCCTTGTTTCCGCCTCGCGGCCGGTCCTGACCAGCACGTCGCGCAGCGGGCCGGGCGGCAGGTAGGGGCGCTCCGGCAGGAACAGGATGTCATCGAGACCCGGGCGCAGGATCTTGCCCGAACCGCAGTCCCAGACACCGGCCGTGGCGCGGAACAACGCGATTTTCGCCGCGTCATCCGGTCCGGTGACCAGCCAGCGCTCGCCACGGCGGATTTCCACATTGAGTTCATCGAGCAGCAGGCGCGACTTGTCCGCCGTGCGCAGGGTGATGTTCCCGTATCGCACGCGGTCGGCGGCATCCTCCACCTCGATGGCGCAGGGCAGGGTGCCGTGCGCCTTCTCGATCGCATCGCCCAGCGTGTGGAGCCGGGCGGTCACCGCGGTGAAGGCGGATATCGACTGGAACTGGGTGACGATGAGCGAGAACGCGCCGAGCAGGGTGGCGAAGGCCATGGTGGACTGGGTGATCACGCCGAACTCCACCTTGCCCGAGATGAACATCGGGGCGATGATGACAGCCGGGATGATCTGGATGAAATAGTTATATCCATTGGTGAAGAACCCGAGGTTGCGGTTGATGCGGATCAGGCGGCGGAAATTTCCGGTGAGCGCGTCGAGACGGCTCTGCAGGCGGTTCCTGAAGCGGCCCTCGCGGTGCGAGAGGGCGATGGACTCGGAGTTCTCGCGCACGTGAATCAGCTCGGCGCGGAAATCGGCCTCCATGTCGAGCTGGTTGTAGTTGAG
>JBIJBN010000132.1:0-5926 GCA_044345175.1 Luteolibacter sp. | reverse complement strand
AAGCTGCACCACCACCTCCGCCTGCTTGCGGTTCACCGAGTGGATTTCCACCACCGCGCGCCATGTGGCCGCATGCGCCGTGCCCCGGCCAAATCCCGTCATCGAGTGCATGGCGGGCAGCTTATGGCACCGCGCGCGGGAATGGAAAGCGCGCATCCGCGGGAGGCACGGCGCGCGGCGCTTTCCGCTGGACCTGCCGCCCGCGAGTCTTCAATCAGGGACCGCACCACGCGCGTGACGTGGCCGCTGCCATGAAACTCGTGCTTTTCGCCATCGTCACCGGCCTGGCCGCGGGTCTGCTCGGCGCACTCTGCGGCGTGGGTGGCGGCATTGTGATGGTGCCCGCGTTCGTCGCCCTGCTCGGGCTGGAGCACAAGCAGGCGGTCGCCACCTCGATGGCCGTGATCGTAGTCACCGCCATCACCGCAACGCTCAACAACTCCCGCGCCAACAACCTGATCGACTGGAAAATCGTCCTGATCGTCGGCCTTGCCTCGGCAGTGGCCGCATGGTTCGGCAGCGACCTGATGCGCAGCCTCGGCAACCAGACGCTCACCCGTATCTTCGGCGTGTTGCTGGTGGTGTTCGGCCTGCGGATGTTGTGGAAGGCGGGGATCTAACCGACGACAAAGCCGTCCTCATCGAGCGCGCATCCGGGTGGCAGCGGCAGCCCGTGAGCCGGCGCTGCCGGGCCATGGGCCACCAGCGCGCCATCTTCCGGCCGCGCCGCAAGGTGCCAGCCGGGCAAGAGTTTCCCCCATGCGCGGGGCTTGTGCCCTGCTTGTCGAGTGGGCCCGCCGTTGCCTGCGGGCGGATCGGGCATCGAGAGCGCCAGCACCACGCCACCCGCCGCAAGCCCGGGAAAATGGTGGAGCCCCGCGCGCTCCACCGGGACACGCGCCTCCGTGCCGAAGTCGTGAAACACGATGTTGCCCGCGGTGATTTGCGTGAACCCGATCGCGCGGCGAAGCGTGTCACCCCCCACCCAGACGCCGTCCGCTCCACCGTCGAAGGTTTCACAAATGCGCAAGCGGGCATGAAACAACACGGGGAAGGCAGCGGTCAAACCCGGCAGCCCGGCCAACACTGGATCATCCGCCAACACACGGAGCGGCTGCCGCCACCGCAAGGCGTTGACCATCCCGATCTGGTGCCCATTGGCCCAGAACCGCCGCCTGTCCGCCGCGGTGGCGGCCCGGAACGCGGCGGCTCCGGCATGTTTTGCGCGCGGCAGACGGTCGGACCATCCGCGCGCGGCAAACCGCCGCGCCAGCGCCTCCGACGAGGCACTGAGCAGCGCGTCGCGGACGCTGGCGACATCCGCGCCCTCCGGTTCGAGCGGCCGGCCGAAGGCGATGGTGATGCCATGATCCAAACGCCGCGGCAGCTTGCGGAAAAAACAGTCGCGCTCGAATGAGAAGATCGAGCCCCAGCTGCCGTCACACCACACGGGGATGACCGGATGTCCGGACTTCCCGGCAATCAATCCGAACCCGCGCCGCAACGCACAAAGCGTGCCGGTGCGTGTGAGCCGACCCTCGGGAAACATGCAGACCACATCGCCGTTTTTCAACGCGCGGATGATTTCCCGGATGGCATCCAGCGGATGGTCCAGGCGGATGGTCACCGTGGCGAAAATCCCGGTGAACGCGCGGATCACGCGATTCTCCGTGAACGCCTCGTCCATCACGAAGCGCACCGGCCGCGGACAGGCGGCGGAGAGGAAAAAGGCATCCGCATAAGTCACGTGATTCGCCAGCAGCAGCACCCCGCCCTTGGCGGGCACGCGCGCGGGATGCGCCGTGCGGATGCGATAGACCAGCCGCACCACCGCCACGCCGATGATCCGGATGAAGTCGGCCGGCAGGATGCGGATCATCAACAGCGCGGCCACCAGGCATGCGAGGGCGATGAAACCCATCTGCAGGCGGAATCCGGCGGGTGGCGCGATGCCGAGGAATCCGGCAAGCGCTTCGAACGCCATGATGAGAAGCACCGCGATGATTCCGGCGATGCAGTCCTGGAGGTTCACGGCGGCCTGCAGTTCGCCACGTTTGTCCGGCGGATAATGATCCTGCATCCACGCGTTGAGCGGCGCGAGAAACACTGCGGAGGCAAACGCGAGCAAGGCAAGCACGGCGAGAAACCCATACTGCCACGGGCCATCCCGCATGAGTGCCAGCGGGCCGGGCCCGCCCGGTCCGGGCAGAGCCGCAGTGCCCCCCATCGGAATCACCGCAAGCACCAGCGAGGCAACCGCCATCAACAGTCCGGCCAGCGGCACCCAGCCAAGCTCGATGCGCCGCCGCAATAGAAACGACGCGCCGCCGAACCCCGCCGCCATGCCCAGCGAGGCCGCCGCCATGAACATGGAGGAAAGCGTGCCGTATCCGGCGCCGCCACCAGTGATCTCCCTCGCCAGTTTCACCGACCACAGGTTGATGAAGGCCGCGAAACCCCAGAAAAACGCCACGCCGAACGAGGCGCGCCGCAGCGCGTGATGCCGCCAAAGTTCCGCCAGCCCGGCGAAATGACCGGTGAACACCCGGGCCGTGAAACGTCCGCCACCCTGTGCAGGCACCCGCGGGATGATCCACGCCAGCAACAAGGCCGGCACCGCACAGAGGGTCAGCAGGATCATCGGCCCCAGCGCCGCCTGCCACGCCGCGCCCGGCACCGCCCCAAGCGCGTGATAACGGCGGTCGAACACCCAGCCGGCCACGATCTGCCCGCTGAGGATCGCGAGCATCACCGTCATCTGCTGGATGGAACTGGCGAATCCAAGGTGCCTCGAACCCACCAGCTCCTTGTTGATGCCGATCTTGGCCGGACTGAAAAACACCGATTGCACCGCCAGCGCGAAAAATCCGCACAAGGCCAGTGGCATGTTGCGCAGGACGATGCTGCCACAAATCCATGTGAGCACCAGCAGCTGCAGCAGCGCCGAACCGATCATCACGTCGCGCTTGGAAAACCGGTCGCTCAGCCAACCCGCCAGCGGCGCGAACAGCACGAAGGGCAGGGCAATCAACAGTCCGGCCGCTGATTCCACCGCGACACCGATCGCGCCTCCCAGCGGGATCAGGATGAACTGCGCCATCTTGTCATTGAAGGCGTTCTGCGTCTGCTGGACGATCATGCTCCAGTATCCCGCCCACTGGCGGCGGGTGGGCCCGGTGCCGGACGCATCATCTGTCATCCCTGCGGATGCTAGGCCTGCGCGGCCTGCCCGCAAAGCGCAAACCCGCCGGCGGGCTTCAATCCTCCTCGTCCCTGGCGCCCTTCACACGGACCTTGCCGCGCAGCTTGGCCTCGATGAATGCGTCCAGATCGCCATCCATCACCGCCTGGATGTTGTTGGTCTCCTCGCCGGTGCGCAGATCGAGCACTTTCTGATAGGGCTGGAACACATAGGACCGGATCTGGTTTCCCCACGAGACATCGCCCTTTTCGCCGTAGGCGCGGTCGGCCTCGGCCTTCTGCTTGTCCTCCTCGATGGTGTGGAGCTTTGCCTTGAGGATCTCGAACGCCAGCTCGCGGTTCGCACCCTGGGTGCGGGCGGCGGTCGAGCGGATCAGGATGCCGGTGGGCAGGTGGCGCAGCAGCACGGCGGTCTCCACCTTGTTGACGTTCTGCCCACCCTTGCCGCCCGAGCGGGTGGTGGTGATCTCGATGTCCTTGTCGAGAATCTCGATCTGGATCTCCTTGGAAATCTCCGGCGTGGCATCGACCGAAGCGAACGAGGTGTGGCGCTTCGCATTCGAGTCGAACGGCGAGATCCGGACCAGGCGGTGGACGCCGCGCTCGTTTTTCAGGAACCCGTAGGCATGGTCGCCGCTGACCTTGAGTGTGGCGGTACGCAGGCCGGCCTCGTCGCCATCCTGCCAGTCGAGCGTTTCCACGGTGTAGCCCTTGCGCTCCGCCCAGCGGGTATACATGCGCAGCAGCATCTGCGCCCAGTCGCAGGCCTCGGTGCCGCCCGCGCCGGCGGAGATGACGAGGAAGCACGACGAGATGTCACTCGGCTGGTTGAGCAAGGTGAGCAGCTCGAAGGACCGGATGTCGCCTTCCAGCGTGCCCGCGTTTGCAACCGCCTCACGGGCGAGATCACCATCGTCGAATTCCTTGGCCAGGTTGATTCCCTCCTCGATGTCGGCAACGCGGGATTCCAGTTTCAGGAACGCCTCGAGTTTCTTTTTCAGGCCGGCGGCCTTGGATGAGATGGACTTCGCCTTGTCGGCGTCGTTCCAGAACCCCGGAGCGCCCATCGCCTCCTCCAGCGTCTGGATTTCATTCTCAAGGGCGGGGACGTCAAAGATACCTCCTGAGTTTCGACAGGCGGCCCTTGAGGCCGTCCAGATCGAGCGCCAGGAGGTCAGCGGTGGGAAGTGAGGACATCGGGGCGGCAGGTAAGGCGAGGATCCGGCAAGTGGCAAGGATGAACCGCGATGCGGAAATGGCGCGCGGCCGCGCAAATCCGGGGTGGCATCCACCACCACCCTCCGCCTAGACTATCGCCGCATGCTCGCCTTTTCAACCTGCTGGAACAGCAGCCGCCATTCGGACGGCGCGCCCATGATCGAGGAAATCGTCGATCTCGGGTTCCACCACATCGAGCTGTCCCACGGCATGACCATCGCCAAGCTGCCGGGCATCCGCCAGGCGTTCAAACGCGGTCTTTTCACCTGTGCGGGCGTGCACAATTTCTTCCCCTCGCCCGTCGAGGTGATGATCGATGCACCGGACGCCTACGAGTTCACCTCGCACCGCCCGCTGGACCGCCGGCGCGCGATGGACATGACATTGCGGACGCTCGAGGTGGCCGCGGAGTTCGGAGCGCGCTACCTGGTGCTGCACATGGGCTCGGTGCCGATGAACCCGCTGAAGTGGACGCACCGGCTCACGGAGATGGTCGCCGCCGGCGCCTCGCGCCACCCGGATTTCATCAAACGCAAGATCTCCTTTGTCAGGAAACGCGAGAAAACCGCTCCGCTCTATCTTCACCGGGCGCTCGAGGCGCTCGAACGCATCGCCGCAGAGGCCGCGGGCTGCGGCGTGAAACTCGCCATCGAATCCCGCTCACGCTTCGAGGATGTGCCCACCGAACGCGAAATGCTCGCGCTCCAGCAGCACTTCGCCGACAACCCGGCGGTCGGCTATTGGCATGACTTCGGCCACGTCCAGCTCAAGCACAACCTCGGCCTGCTCGACCACGCCGAGTGGCTCGCATCCATCGCGCCCCACCTGATCGGCGGGCATGTGCACGACGTCGAGTGGCCCGCGCGCGACCACCGCGTGCCCTTCTCCGGCACGCTCGACTACGCCCCGCTGCTCGAATTCTTCCCCGCCGGCTGCCCGCTGGTCTGGGAACTCAGCCCGTCGCGCGAATCCCGTGAGATCCGCGCCGCGCTGCGGCGCTGGCGCGATGAATTTCCCGACCGCGCCTGAGGCAATGTGCGCCGCACGGGTTTTCCGGAAAAAAATCCGCGGCAATCCGCCGCATGCCGCGCGATGGTATGGAGCGATGAACCCGACCCAAACCAACGCCTGCCGCGGGCGCCTGCTCGCGCAACGGGAACAAATCATGAATGAATGGCGCGATCACGGCGGACATTCCGGACCCGGAGACGAATGGAACCTGCGCGACCTTGAGGAATGCGCGGTCTCCAGCACCAGTGACACCGTGGAACGCAGGATCGCCGATGACCTGCTCAAGCTGCTCCACAAGATTGATTTCGCCCTGCAAAGGCTCGATCAGGGGACCTACGGAAAGTGCGAAGCCTGTGGCGCCAGCATCCCGCCGGAGCGGCTCGAGGCCAAACCCTCCGTCTCCCTCTGCATCGCCTGCCAACAGGCCAGCGATGCCGCCAAATCCTGAACCACACGCCCGCCACAACCACGTCATTTCACAAAGGGCATCCTTGAG
>JBIJBN010000131.1:0-5992 GCA_044345175.1 Luteolibacter sp. | reverse complement strand
AGCGGCCCATGGTTTTTGCGCGGTTGGACAAAGATGGCGATGGCAGATTGGGCCGTGAGGAGCTGGCGCGGCCGGACCGGCATCCGGGCGGGCCGCGCCCGCCGATGCCGCGGATGCGCGAGCTCGACACCGATCAAAGCGGCGGCGTGAGTTTTGAGGAATTCAAGGCCGGGCCGATGTTTCAGAAGCTGCCCGCCGAGCGGCAGATGGTGATTTTCCGGCGTTTGGATACCGATGCCGATGGAGAGATCACTCCGGCGGACCGGCCCATGCCTCCGCCCAAGCCGGAGCATGGCGGAACCCCGCCGCGCCGCAGCATGGAGCAGGGATCCGGAAAAGGCCCCGGGGCCGGCGGGCCTTCCAACCCGCTGCCGATGATCCGCCGGCTTGATCGAGATGGAGACGGGGTGCTTTCATTCGAGGAGTTCCGCGCTGGCCCGTTGATCAGCACCTTGGATGAGGATGCGCAGGAAGACCGGTTCGAGGCACTGGACAAAAACGGTGATCAACAAATTTCCCCGGAGGATTTTCCCGCCGGCTCGAACACCGCCAAACCGGAGTCGCTTGAAATGCCCGCGACCCGCTGACCAGCCGGCCAATTCCAAGCGCGCCACCGCATCCATGCCTTCAGTCTTCCTCCCTCCCGGGATCGATGAACCTGCGGGGGCGGCGCCGTGCACGGCGAACGATCATGCTGAGTGTGGTGCCGGCCAGTGTGGCGATCAGCACGATGAGGAGATCCGTGGGCATTCCAAGCGGGATGGGGGGAAAGTCGGGCCTGCCAGCCGTGCAAAAGCACCGTGGTCATGAGCGCCTTGATGCCCGGGGGAGAGGGCAAGGCGATCCGATGCTTGTGAGACTGGCAGACCCGGAATCTTCAGAGGGTTTTATGGGGGGTGGGGAAATTCACTGGAAGCGGAGGGAAAGGAGGTCGGAACAATCGAGGCGGTTGCGCGCGCGCAGGATGTGGGTGCGGACGGTTTCCTCGGAGATGCCCATCTTGTTGGCGGTTTCCTTGACGCTGAGGCCGGACTTCAAATGCGAGAGCACCAGCATCTGTCTGGGAGTGAGGGCGGACAAGTCCGGCGCCTTGCGGGGCGGGTTGCCGCTGCTTGCGAGGAGTTGGCGGATGAGTTGGTCGATGGTGAGGCCGCGGGCGGCGGAAAGTTGTTTGAGTTTGGAAAGCGTGTCATTCCCGATCAAAGCGCCGAGGTCGCGGGTTCCGGCGGCCTTTTTTCGGGTGGCTTTGGTTGCTTTGCGGGCGGTCACGGGTTTTGGCTGGGAATGGATGAGCGGGCGGCTGTTTGTGTCATGTCCCGGGTTATCCAAAAACATTGCCGGGGAGTTTCCGCGGGACGTGTTGGACACCAAAAGACAAAATGCGAATGTTAACTCAAGTTTTCCGCCATAGAATGCCGCATCATGTGATTCAGGGGAAGTATCAATTTGTCACGGAATCGGTTACGAATCCTATCAAATTGAAAAAGCCGCTCCCGGGTCGGGAGCGGCTTTGACGGGCCTTTGGAAAGGTCCTCGGGTGATGTTTACGGCGCTGCGGCTGCGGCTTCCGCCTTGATCTCGGTGGCAAGCACGTCCTCGCGCAGGTCCTTGCCCTTGCGCCCGCTCCACCACAGCACGATCGGGGAGGCGACGAAGACCGACGAGTAGGTGCCGACGACCAGGCCGATCAATATCATCACTGAGAAATCGCGCAGTGAGGAGCCGCCGAAGAGCGACAGGATCGCGACCGTCACGATGGTTGTGGCGGAAGTGAGCAAGGTGCGTGAGAGCGTGGCGTTGATGGCCTCGTTCATGATCGCCTTGATCGAGCCCTGGCGGATGAGCAGGTTTTCGCGGATGCGGTCGAAGATGACGATGGTGTCGTTGATGGAATAGCCGGCGATGGTGAGAATGGCGCCGACATGGATGAGTGACAGCTCGCCGCCGAGCATCACGACGATGCCGATGGAGATGAGCACGTCATGGAGGATGGCGACGAAGCCGCCGAGGGCGAAGGAGAATTCGAAGCGCACCGTGATGTAGATCAGGATGCCGATCAGGCCGATGACCAGCGCGATGATCGACTCGCGCAGGAAGGTGCCGCCGATCAGTGCCGAGACCTCCTCCTTGCTGCTGTCGATGAGGTAGTTTCCGTCGCCCTCAGCGCCGGGTTTTTTCGCGGCGAGTGCCGGGATGGATTCGCGCAGCTTGGCGGTGATGGCGGGGGCGTCGCGGGTGTCGCAGCGGATGGTGAGCAGGGTGCCGGTGGCCGGGTTGCCCTGTTCCTGCGGATAGGCGGTTTTCGCCAGTTGCAGCGAGGCGAGCGCCTTTTCGACGTCCTCCAGCGGGATGGCGGTGTCCTTGCCGAGTTGGAACTGGATCAGGGTGCCGCCGGTGAAGTCGATGCCGAATGCCTGTTCGCGGCGCAGGCCGAAGGCGGCGAGGCAGGCGAGAAGCAGCGCCAGCGAGAGCATGCCGGTGACCCTGCGGCGGCCGAGGAAGTCGAACCGGGTTTTGCCGATCAGGCTGAGGAACGAGAGTTTCTTGAGAAGGTTCAGGTCGAAGGCCCAGCGGAACAGCACGCGGGTGACCAGGATCGCGGAGAACATCGAGGCCACGATGCCGATGGTCAGGGTGATGGCGAAGCCCTTGATCGTGCCGCTGCCGAGCCAGAAAAGGATGATGGCGGTGATCAGCGAAGTGATGTTCGAGTCGAAAATCGCGGAGAACGCCTTGTCGTATGCGGCGGAGATCGCGCTCTTGAGTGATTTGCCGGCGGCGATTTCCTCGCGCAGCCGTTCGTAGATAAGCACGTTGGCATCCACCGCCATGCCGATGGTCAGGATCATGCCGGCGATGCCCGGCAGTGAGAAGGTGAAGCCGAACATCGCCATCACGCCGAACAGCACGATGCCGTTCACGGCGAGGCCGAAAAGCGCGACAATGCCGGCCAGGCGGTAATACAGCAGCACGAAGACGCAGGTGATGGAGAGGCCGATGACGCCGGCCCAGATGCCTTGTTGGACAACCGCCGCGCCGAGGGTGGGCGAGACGGTGCGTTCCTCATCGACCACCAGCGGGTTTTCGAGTGGGTTCATCAGGGCGTTGGCGAGGCTTTGGACCTCGCCGGGCTCGCGCAGGCCCTCGACGATGAAGTTTTTGCCCAGCGGCACTTGGTTGACGACCGGCGCGCTGATGACCTCGCCGTCGAGCACGATGGCGATGCGGTCGGCACCGGAGCGCATGTTCTTGGTAAGGGCGATTATTTTGTCGGTGCCCGCGCCGTTGAGTGTGATGGCCACCGCGTCCGCCTGTTGGGGTGAAGGCACGGCATTGGCAATGTCCGAGCCGCCGAGCGCCATGCGGCGGTTGAGCAGGATCGGCCGGGTGTATTCGTTGCCCTCCTCGTCCTTGCCCTTGAGTGTGTAGGCGCGGTAGCCGGGGACGATTTCCGCGCCTTCCTGGACGCGCTGGGCGAGGGATTTGCCATCGGCTCCCGGTTCCTCGTTGCGCGGGCTGACCTCGCGGAGTTCGAGTTTGGCGACTTTTTCCAGGGTGGCGCGGATGCGTGCGGCCTCCTCGGGTTCGACGCCAGGCATTTGCACCAGGATGCCGTCTTCACCTTGGCGGGCGATCAGCGGTTCGGCCGTGCCCATGCTGTTGAGGCGTTTTTCGATGACCAGGATGGCCTGTTCGACCTGTTCCTTGGTGATGGGCATTTTCATGCCGTCGTCACCCTCGCGTTCCTGGATGCGCAGTGAGAACGAGGATCCGCCGATGATGTCGATGCCGCCCTTGAGGCGTTCCTTGAGTGGCGTGGCCGCCAGCACGCAGAGTGCGCAGATGCCGGTGAGCAGGACGGTGCCCACGTTGCGCTTCCGGCGCTCCACATCGGTGGCGAAATACCAGAAGAACAGGATCATCAGGATCATGCCGGCCGCGAACACGGTGAGCGGGTCTTCGAGGAACGAGGTGATTGCGATCATGGCGTGGGGCGGAAATCGTGGGCTGGAGGGAGGAGGCGGCCGGGCGGGTCACTTGGCCGGGCTGTCTTTTTTCTGCACCGAGGCGACGGCCATTTTGTCGAACTCGATCATGGTGCCCTCGGCCACCTTGATGACCACGGTGTGGTCCTTGACGTTGTGGACAATGCCGTGGATGCCCGCGTTGGTGACCACCTTGTCGCCGGATTGGAGTGCGGCGATGCGGGCCGCCTGTTCCTTGCGCTGGCGTTGTTGCGGCCGGATCAGCAGGAAGTAGAACATGACCACCATCAGGCCCATCATGATGAAGGGGCTGCCGAGCAGGCCGCCGGGGCCTGGGGCTGGGGTCGGGGCTTGGGCGAGGATGGCGTGGATCGGGATCATGAGTTTGTGGATTGGGTGTAGCGGCGGACGAAGGAGTCTTTGAAATCCGGGAAATTTCCCGCACTGATGGCCTCCCGCGCCCCGGCCGCGAGGCGCAAGTAGAAATGCAGATTGTGGAAGGAAAGCAACCGCAAAGCGAGGATTTCCCCGGCCCGGAAAAGGTGGCGGATGTAGGCGCGGGAAAAGCCGGATACATGCGGGTGTGCCGTCTCACACAGTGGCCGCGGATCCTTGGCGTGGACGAAGTTCTTGATGTGAAGCGGGCCGTCCAGCGTGAAGGCGACCCCATGGCGGGCGACGCGGGTGGGCATCACGCAGTCGAACATGTCCACGCCGCGGGCGATCATTTCGAGGATCTGCGGCGGGGTGCCGAGGCCCATCGCATAGCGCGGCTTGTCATGCGGCAGGAAGGGCGTGGAATTCCCGATGGCGCGGAACATTTCCTCCTCGGGTTCCCCCACCGAGACGCCGCCGATGGCATAACCGTCGAAATCCAGCGCCACCAGCTCGCGGGCCGATTGTTCCCGGAGTTCCGGGTAAACCGAGCCTTGGACGATGCCGAAGTGGAGCTGCCTGCCGTCGCCGGAGCGCGGTTCGTTTGCAAGCACCCATTCCTTGCAACGCCGGGCCCAGCGGGTGGTCAGCGCAAGCGATTTTGCGGCGTAGGCCTCGTCGCAGGGGTAGGGCGGGCATTCGTCGAAGAGCATCGCGATGTCCGAGCCGAGCGCGGCCTGGATTTCCATGCTCAGCTCCGGGGTGAGCAGCATTTTGGAGCCGTCGAGGTGGTTTTGAAAACGCACGCCTTCCTCGGTGATTTTGCGCAATTTGGCCAGCGACCAGACCTGGAAGCCGCCGGAGTCGGTGAGAAACGGTTTTTGCCAGCCGGTGAAGGCATGGAGGCCGCCCATGTCGCGGATCAACGGGTGGCCGGGCCGCAGCCAGAGGTGGTAGGTGTTGCCGAGGATGATTTGTGCGCCGAGTTCCTCCAGTTCGGCCGGATGCAGGGTTTTGACCGACCCCTGGGTGCCCACCGGCATGAAGATCGGCGTTTCCACCGTGCCGTGGGGCAAAACAAGGCGGCCGCGGCGCGCGGCGCTGCGGGAGTCGGTGGCAACCAGGGTGAAACTCACGGAAGGACCAGCGTATTAGGATGGATGCCGGCCCGGGCCAAGTCCAATCGTCCGCCCGCCCCGGCGGGCGCGTCCGGGCATTTGCAGCGCGACTTTACCGGCCAGGCTTGGTTTTTTTTGAATAATTTTCTGCTGGCGAACCTCTGACTGGCGGGTAGATTCCCGAATCACAGAACCAGCAACCCACCAACCAACCACCACTCCGTTTATGAAACTGCTCCTCACCGCCCTGTGCGCGTCATTCATCATCGCCCCGCTTGCCTTTGCATCCGACTGCGACAAAGGCGGTTGCGACTCGGACAAGAAAGAAGAAGGCACCCTGCTGGCCGGCAAGTGCGGCAAGGACGGCGACTGTGACGACGATGCCGACGAAGGCACCCTGCTCACAGGCGGCTGCAAGAAGAAGGGTGACTGCGACGGCGAAACCGAGGAAGGCACCCTGCTGGCAGGCAAGTGCGGCAAGGACGGCGACTGTGACGACGATGCCGACGAAGG
>JBIJBN010000130.1:0-6019 GCA_044345175.1 Luteolibacter sp. | reverse complement strand
AAATCAAAGTCATGGCGCCTCAGGAAATCCGCGACGGCGTGGAAACAGGTGTGGTGTGAGTCCTGCTTGAGAAAACCGACTTCGGAAAACACATAGCGGATCCTGCCGGATGAAAGCATGTTTTCCGCGCCCCTCAGGACCTCGAGGTCGTAGCCCTCGGTGTCCGTCTTGAGCAGGTCCACGAGATCGATTCCCGCTTCACTGCAGAATCCGTCAACAGTCCGGATGCGGACCGTTTCCCGCTCGCCTGTGGCATGTTGCGGCATCGGTCTGGCAAGGCTGTTGAGAAGCGGCGAAGTCATCAATTCGATTTCCTGCTCGCCGTCCGACCCGCCCATGCCATGGTGGTATGCGTGGATTTCCGGGCAATCCTGCGTCTCCCGGAGCAGTTGCAGGTAGGTGGAGCGCACCGGTTCGAAAGAATGGATCGCGGCATCTGGAAACGCCTCATGATAGGCGCGCGCGGTCTGGCCGATGTTGGCACCGACATCCAGCACGCACTTGACGGGGTGCAGGCCGCGTGAAAAGCGCCGGATATCGAGCGCGTGGTCGAATCCGTATGGCAGCTGCTCGCGGGCGTAGACATGATAACCTGCGCCTTCGAGCGTTTTGCGGATGAGTTTCCTGATGTTTTTCATGACATGCCTGCGGGGAATGCCGCCACGGGGGGAGGCCTTGTTCCGTGATTACAACGATGCGAGTGCCGCCGAAAGCGCGCGGGGATCCACCACGATGTCCGGTTCCATTCCGCGCATGGCACCGGTGGCACCAAGCAGGAAATGGTAATCATGGCCCAGCTCGCGGCACATCGCCCAGTAGCAGCGGCGCACCTCGGAGGGCTCGAAGATCTCAAGGACCCTGGCTCCCGTTGGCGCGAAAATCAGATTGGTGAGTCCGGCACCGTGCGGCGCGCAAACCACCGCGGCACGGCGGAAGGCCCCGACCTGTTCGAGGAACGGCATGGTTTCGGAGTGGAGGATGCGGAAGCCATGGTCCTTGAGGACCGGCAGGATTTCCTCCTCATTGGCCACCGCCCGGCTGGCGGCCAGAGCGCGGCTGACATACAGCCTGTCGTCCGGCGGGCCGTCCGGGGCGGGCAGGGACCGGGTGAGCCGGCTTGCAAGCCACTGGAGCGCTCCCGGTGTCTGGTTGTCGGGATGGGCTCCGGGTGGCGCGAACCAGAGGTTTTCCAGCACCCATTTCGCGCTTCCGTCGAATGTCTCGCGCCGGTCGGCGGTGATTCCCAGCAGATCGAGCGTCTCGAGGTGATGCGCGCGCGCCCCGGCGGGAATGATGAAGCGGGTGTCTTCGGGAAGGCATTCGAGGTTCTGATAGAGAAGGGTGAGCACATCGTTGAACCAATGATAGTAACCCAGACCCCAGTAAAGGATCAGTGAAAACCAGTTGCCCGGCTTGCGGACGACCGGACCGCGCCAGCGGCGCCAGTAGTCACCGCTCTCTTCCAACTGCCGGGTGGACCAGCCGCTCTGCCAGCTCACGCTGCCATCGGGCAGCGTGATCCAGCCGTCCACCCCGCGGATGGCGGCGCCCGGAATCCGGTAAAGCGCGCGGTCATAGATCGTATACCGGCGGTGCGTGGTGAACACATCGGGCAGGAATCCGCGGTCCGGCGCGGGCGGCGTGCGCTCGAGCTCGAGATCCCCCGCATGCACCCTTGCGGTTTCCGCCAGCCCGGTGGATTGGGCCCATGCGCGGATCTGGGGGCAGACCGGCGGTGGCGGACCATTGAGTTTTTTCCGGATCCGGGTGACCAGCCTCTGCAATTTCAAACGCCTAGAATCCATGGCGCATCTTCTTGAGCTTGCGGCGGATGCGCTCGCCGGAAGGCAATTTGGCGGAAGGGCGCCAGCCGCTCCATGCGGTGCGGTCGATCATGGCGTGATACAGGCGGATGAGTTCTTCCGGCAGGTTTGTCCGGTGGTTCCATGGTTTTTCCGGGCCCGCATAATGGAGGATTCCCGCATGCTCATGTCTTGTGTCCCCGGATTGGAACTGCTGGTTCCAGACTTCCGGAAGCCGGGCGAAATCACCTGCCAGAAGGGTGTTCATCACGGTTTGATCCCAAAACAGGCACAATTCCGGATGCGCGGCCGCATATTGGAGGCAGCGCCCGGCGAGATCCGTCCGCCGCCAAAGCTCGAGATCCATCAGCAGCACGCCACCGTTGAAGTAGGGTGTTTGCGGGTCGATTCCGAGCTCGCGGTGGTTCAGGACGCCCCAGACATGACCTGCGTTGACAATCCCCCGGTCCACCACCGCGCCGAGCGCCCTGCCATCGAGCGGGGTCGCATACAACTCGGCCAGGTCACCGAGCACCAGCAGGTCGATGTCGAGATACAGGCACTTGCCGAGGTCGGGGAAATGATCGGGAAAAAGGAAGCGCGCGTAAGTGAAAAGCGAACCATTCGCAAATGAGTGGAAATTCCTGAACCGGCCGTCGTCGATCGGGATCACCGTGAGCCGGAACGGCCGACCGGTTGCGGCGAGCGAATTCCTGACGCGGCGCAAGCCGGTCCACCCCACCGCCCCGCTCAGCAGGCGGATGTCGAGCCCCCAGCCATCCCCCAGGTTTTCCAGGGCCGAATGCAGGGTCACGCACAATCCAAGTTCCACGCGGTAATCCGCCACGGTGAGCAGCGGCAGCCAGTGTGACGGCGGTTGCGGCTTTTTGAATTTCATGGTGCGTCACCCGTCTGGGGGCGGTTGCGCAGGGCCACGCTGATCTCCTCGTTGTTGATGAGGACCACCGGCGGGCGCTCGTTGAGGCATCGCTTCCACCAAGCGCCCGGCTCCAGATCGGCGGCATACCTCGCAAGCACCGCGGCGCGCATCCGCGCGATCCGCTCCGGCGGCATCTCCAAGGCCGCGCGCAGCTGCTGTCTCAAACCTTCGGCATCATTGAACACCAGACAGTCAATACTATCCCGCAGGCTGGGCTCAAGACTCCCGGGATGATTGAGAATCGGAACCGCGCCGCATTGCATGGCTTCAATCAAGTTGTGCGAAACCGGCATGCACCAACCCGGAGGACTGAGGAAAAAGTCGCATGACCGTAGGCCCGCGAGATAATCCCCGGCAGCGAGAAACCGCTTGCGCGCGCGGTCGCCCCCGGCGGTATCGATCGCCACGGCGATGCGTGGCGCGCCCCAGCCGGACGGCGGGCCCTCAACATGCCGGATCACGCTGGAGAAGGAATCCAGCAGTGTTTCGATGATCGGAGTGCGGGAAAGAATCGGGAAATCAAAGTGGCTCTCGTAAAACCCCGGATCATTACTGCCGAAAAACCCGATGCGGACCGGGCGGGGTCCGGCAGGCGCTTCAGCACGCTCCAGCCCGCGGTGCAGGACGTGCGGGTGGATGAAATAGGGCATCTTCGGCAGGTGCTGCTTGCCGCTGTTGAAGATGTCCGGGTCCAGGAGGATGCGGCGCCCGGCGGGAAACCAGCGTCCGCAGGCCGGATCATCCGTGATCAGCAGCTCATCCGGCAAGGGATCCCCGGTGCCGATGACAAACGGCAGCGGGGCCGCATCAGACAATGATATCATTTCCCGAAACAGCCATGGCGATTCGAAAATGCGGACGGCGCAACCCGCCCGGTGCAGCGATGCGAGAATGAAGGTGAGGTGGCGCCCGTCGGCCGCAATCTTCAGGCCGATGCGCCGGCTGGCCGGCGTGAGCAGGAAGCGCAGCCTTCTCAAGGCCAGCCAAACGCGGGATCCGGGCTTCATGGGCGGCACCACAACCCGCGCGATGGCGGGTTCGAATGTCAATTGGATGGTTGCGGATTTCCGGCGCGGGTGATGTGCCGCGGCTCAGCGCGCCCGCGGACCCAGCGCCCGCCGGTGGCCGATGGCCTCCTGATAGACCCGCTCCATGCGGCTGCCGATCTCGTCCGGCTGATGATCCGCCAGCACCTTGGCCCGGGCCTTTCCCCCGAGTTGTGCCTGGCGTCCGGGATTCGCGAGCAGGTCGGACACGGCGGCGGCCAGTTGTCCGGGCTTGCCGGGTGGCACCAGCACTCCCGCACCATCCTCGAGCATCACCGCCATCCCGCCGGCCGATGAGCCGACCACGGCACGCCCGGCCGCCATCGCCTCAAGACAGGCATACGGGTAGTTTTCCCAACGGCTGGGCGCCACCACCACCCCGGTGCGGGCGAATTCCCGCGGGATGTCGTCCGGCGGCACGGCTCCGGTGAATTCCAGACGGTCCGCAAACCCGCCGAGTGAAGCCCGCAGCATGTCCGCCGTATCCGTGCCATCCGCCAGCCTGCTTCCCGCCCCGACGAACCGGAAGCGGGCGCGCGGGTGCCGTTTGGCGATCATCGGAATCGCCTTCATCCAGTCGAGTATCCCCTTCCGGACCTCCAGCCTGCCGATGAAGGAAACCGTGTCCGGACAGGTGCCGGTGGGGATTTCCAACAACTGCGGCGATGGGGAAAACGGATTGGGCAGCACCACCACGCGCTCCGGCGGAATGCGCCACACGTCGGTTAGAAACTCACCCATGCCGGGAAACAGCGCCACCACGCGGTCGGCCTGTGCGGCGCAGGCGTTTTCGATCATGTCCTGCTGCTGGGCATGGGCGATTCCCGGACTCACAAGCCGCAGGTCCGGGATCCGGTGCCCGCGCTTGAGATACCACGGCAGGGAATGCAGCTGGCCCCAGAGATCGGCGGCGATTTCCCGCCACCCGCGCGGGACGCTGGACAACTTCCAAATCCGCAGGTTGGGCGTGTGCATCCGCAACACCAGCGGAACCCCGGGCGCCAATTCCAGGATCTTGCGCGATTCCGAATAAAGCTCCGGCGCCTCCACCACGTCGAACGGCGCCTCCGCGTGCCGCGCCGCGAAACGATGACCCGCAGTCACCGCGAAATCATGGCGCGACGGCTCGCGCACCAGATGCACCCGTACGCCATCGTCCTCCAGCACCGCGTCACGCTCGGGTGATCCCGCGAAGACCTCCACCGCATGCCCGCGGCGATGAAGCAGCATCGCGGCCTGCCGCGTGTAGGTGGCAATCCCGCCGGCGGGCGTATCCACGGGATATTCATAACTGATCAGGGCGATGCGCATCGGGCGTTTCGTCAGCCGCGTGTGGCGGCGGGTTTCCGGATTCATCCGTGAATCGATCGTTCACACGGAATGCCAATCATGGGTGCGGGCCGCTTGGGCGAGGACGGAGCGGACCATTCCGGGATCGACAGCCACGGTTTCCGGAATCCCCTCCCAGTGGAAGGTGACTTCCGGCCTGCGGGAACCGGTGCTGAAAAGCATGTGATACCGGAGTCCCAGCTTGTGGGACAAAAACGCATAACAAGGATTGACGAATTCCGGCTCGAAAAGCTCGAACACCGCAGTTCCCGGGCGCGCGAACACCAGATTGGCCAATCCCGCGCCGTGCTGGCAGAAGACCGCCGCGCATTCCTGGAAAACCCGGATTTGCGCCATGAAATCCATGTCCTCGAGGAAAACCTTGCGGAACCCGAACTCACTCAGAACCGCTTCCAACCCGCTCTCGTTTGCAATCCTGCGGCTGGTGGCTTTTGATCGCGAGACATAAATCCGCCCGCCGCCGGATGCTTCACCCGCAGGCGCCTGAAAAGCCTTCCTCAAGGCATCGATGACATCCTGTTCCGGATAAGGATTTCCGCAATGCCTGCCCGCGACCAGCAGGTTGTCACAGCGCAAATGGGATCTCGCGCCCACATCAACCACACATGCCGGATCCACCCCCAGCGATTGCAGGCTCTGCATCTTGTAGGTCGCCGCGCCAATATTGGAAACAAGGAAATGATCGACCGCGGGGAGCCGGCCCGGCGGGTCACGCAGCAACAGCAGCTTCCCGAGAACATCATACAGCCAGTGCCAGTAATTGTCCGACCAACGCGCCAGCAGGCTCAGCGAGGTGCCGGACAAGCGCCGGAGGGCGGGCAGTTTGATCACCGTGCGGATCGGATGCCCGTCGAGCGGTTGTCCGAAGTCCTCATGCTGGT
>JBIJBN010000129.1:0-6070 GCA_044345175.1 Luteolibacter sp. | reverse complement strand
ATTCCGCACGGGCCATTTGAGGTGGTGGCGCCGCAGCTTGGGCGCGATGCGGTGCGCGGCCGCCATGGATTTTCGGCATCGGACCGGGTTTTCCTGTCCTTCGGCCAGATCCGGGACGGCAAGAACCTGGACCGGTTCCTGCGGGCGATGACCGCCCTGCCGCCTGCGGTGAAACTACTGGTCGCGGGAGCGAGCGGCGGAAGCGGACAGCGCCAACCGGATGGATACCAGACGATGGCGCGTGAGCTTGGCATTGCGGATCGTTGCGTGTGGGACATCCGTCATGTTCCTGACGCGGAGATCGGCGACCTTTTCAGCGCGGCGGACATCGTGCTGATGACCTACAGCGCGAGGTTCCGCTCCGCCAGCGGGGTGCTCAACACGGCGGTGACATGCCGCAGGCCGGTGCTCGCCTCCGCGGGCGGGGGTCCGTTGAAATCCATGGTGGAGCGCCATCGTCTGGGTGTGTTCGTGCGGCCGGATGACGACGCGGCGGTTCTGGAGGGAGCCCGCCGCCTGCTCGGCGGGCCGCCCGCTGCCGATTGGGATCGCTACGAGCGGGACAACACGTGGCGGGAAAACGCGCGGATTGTCATCGAAGTGTTCGGTCGGCGCGCCGCGCGGTGAGGGTTCTGCTGCGGCGCGTGATGTTTCCCGCGGACGCGGGTTGGCGTCGATTGCGGTACCTGCTTTCCCGGAGCGGTTTCCTGCCATAGCTTGTCATCCGCCGCGGGGTTTGCGCACTGCCCCGCATTTCACCCAGCGGTCACCGGACTCATGCCCATTCCCTTCTACCTGAGTTGTCTCGCGCTTGTGCTGTTCGCGGCATATGCCTGGAGCGGGCGTTATGCGGGTTGGGGCCTGCCCGCGGTGATGGTGCTCGCCACCGTGGGCGTCTGGTATGTGGGGGATGTCTATTACAACGAGGCGGATGTTTACCTTGAGACCATCGGCACCGCGTCGATCGAGGCGGCGTGGTGGCAGGTCCTGTGGTTTGCCACCGCCTTCGGACTGTTGGTCAGGCCGGTGCATCTTGCCATCAACGGCAGGTTGCGGGGCCAGCACAGCCATGTGATGGGCTACATGGAGGGCGACCGGCTGAGGCGGCGGGACGTGCAGCGCCGGATCGACATTCTCGCGGCGGCCCTGCTGCTGGCATGGATGGTGTTGATGGCGATCGGCCTCGCGCGGGTGAATGGCAATGTGCTCGGCCTGTTCGCGCCGTATCTGGGCTTCAAGGCGGATCCATGGAGCCGCGGACAGATTGGCGGCGGGTTTTCCGCGGTGATTTCCCTCGCGGGTTATCTGCAGATTTTCCTGACCGCGGCCTTCGGCGTGCTGGCGGCGGTGGCGCTCAACCCGCGGACACGCAACATCGCGCTGATGGTGTGTTTCCTCGCGTTGCCATTCTACATTTTCGACCGCACGCGCAACACCATGCTGGCAACGGTGATGCCGGGAGTGCTGACATTCGTCTTCCTGCGCCTGCGCGGGAGCGTGTTGGCGAAGGCGGGCTCGTTGCTGGCATGCTTCATGTTGGTCAATTTCTGGTTCACCACGGTGATGGCCTACCGCAGCGGCATGGTTTTCGACATCGAGGGGGCGCTTGAGGGTGGTGAAAAAGCCGCGGAGGCGCGCCACGAGGGGCTCAACATGTTCGAGGAGCTGGCATGGATCGACCACTTCATGGAGACCGGGGTGTATCTGCCCAACAAGGGCGAGCGGTATTTCGCGGAGCTGGTCAATCCGGTGCCGCGCGCGCTGTGGAAGAACAAGCCGAAGATCGGGCTCGACTACGCGGTGGCTCGCGGCCAATCGGTGATCGGGCCGGATGGTGAGACCGCATCGACGGTTTCCACCGGGATGATCGGCCAGGGGGTGGTGAACTTCGGTCGGTTTTTCGGGCCGGTCGCGGCGGCGGTGCTGATGAGTTTGTGGGTGGCCTTGCTGGCGCGTCAGGACCTGCTGGGTGGGGACCCGGGACGCCTGATCCTGTATGGCACCGGGCTGATCCTCACCTTCAACATGGGCCGGGACATCACGCTGCTGGTGATTTATCCATTCGTGTTCGGTCTTTTGTTGTTCCACATGTGGCAGTGGTGGAGCAAGAGCGCGGTGCAAGGTGCCGGCGGGCCATCACGCTGGCTGCGGAGACACCGCGGGCCCGAGCGCGTGCTGCGGACAGCCACCGGCTGCACGCCTGATGGCGGCGCGTGAATTTTCCGAATGCGCATGTTGATTCAGCAACCATTGTCTGCAGCCGTGACGGCCCGCGCTGTCGGGCCTCATGGCACCTTTTCCCCGGGACCCCCAGCCCTCAGCCCCCCGTCATGCCGATTCCCTTCTACCTGACCTGTGTCGCGATCATCATCTTCGGTTGTCATGCCTGGAGCGCCCGCCGCGATGGCTGGGGGCTTCCCGCGTGCATGGTGCTGGCGACGGTGGCGGTGTGGTATGTGGGTGACGTTCTTTACAACGAGCTGGACATCTATCTGGAAGTGATCGGCCAGCCGTCGATCGAGTCCGCATGGTGGCAGGTGCTGTGGTTTGTGACGGCATTCGGGTTGCTGGCGAGGCCGACGCACCTTTGTTTCAACGGGGCGATGCGCGGCAAGCACAGCCATGTGATGCGGTATCTTCGGAACGGCCATCTGCGGACCGGGGAGGTGCAGCGGGTGATCGACAAGCTGGGTTCCGGCATGCTGGCGGTCTGGATGGTGCTGATGGGGATCGGCCTGATGCGGGTGGGCGGTGATGTGGCCGGGTTGTTCGCGCCTTATCTTGGGGTGAAGGCGGATCCATGGAGCCGCGGACAGATTGGCGGCGGTTTTTCCGCGGTGATTTCGTTAGCCGGCTATCTGCAGATTTTCCTTGCCTCGGCCTTCGGCGTGCTGGCGGCGGTGGCGCTCAATCCGCGGACGCGCAACATGGCGCTGATCATCTGCCTGCTGACGATGCCCTATTATCTTTTCGACCGCACCCGCAACACGATGCTGGCGACGGTGATGCCCGGCATTCTGGCTTTTGTTTTCCTGCGGTTGCGGGGAAGCATGACTGCCCGCGGGTTGACGCTCTGTATTTCGTTTCTGTTGATTCATTTCTGGTTCAGCACCGTGATGGCGCATCGCAGCGGCATGGTTTTCGACATCGAGGGGGCGTTGGATGGCGGCGAAGAAGCTGCGGAGGCGCGCCACGAGGCACGTCACGAGGGGCTCAACATGCTTGAGGAGCTGGCATGGATCGACCACTTCATGGAGACCGGGGTGTATCTGCCCAACAAGGGTGCGCGGTATTTCGCGGAGTTGGTCAATCCGGTGCCGCGCGCGCTGTGGAAGAACACGCCGAAGATCGGGCTCGACTACGCGGTGGCGCGCGGCCAGTCGGTGATCGGGCCGGATGGCGAGACGGCATCGACGGTTTCCACCGGGATGATCGGCCAGGGGGTGGTGAACTTCGGGCGGTTTTTCGGACCGCTGGCGGCGGCGGTGTTGATGTGCCTGTGGGTGGCCTTGCTGGCGCGGCAGGACCTGGCCGGCGGGCACCCCGGACGCCTGATCCTGTATGCCACCGGGCTGATCCTGACCTTCAACATGGGCCGGGACATCACGCTGCTGGTGCTTTATCCGTTTTTGATCGGCCTTGGATTGTTTCACGCATGGCAGTGGCGGAAGCGCCTGCATGTGGTTGCCGCGCAGGCCGGCAAAAGCGTGAGCGTGCAGTGACAGTGTGGTCTTGTGGCCGGAAGCCTTTCCCGCCGGACCCGCGATGGTGGTCCGGCATGATCCTCCACTCCGTTTTCCGCGGCGCGTCCGCATGGTCGTTCCGGATACGTTCCGATTCATGACATCCGTTTCATGTCCGCCGCCGTGGCTGGTCTTCCAGATTGGTGCGCGCGAGCATTACGCGATCGCGCGGGCACTGCGTGCGCGCGGGGTGCCGGGTGCGCTTGTGACGGACTTCTGGCTTCCGCCGGGGTGTCGGTTGGGCGGATTGCCGGGTGCGGGGCGGCTGCGCGACCGCTATCACGCGGATCTTGCCGATGCCCGGGTGTGCGCCTTCAACACCCGTTTTCTTTTCTTTGAGTTGAGCCGGCGTTTTGGCGGGCGGTGCGGATGGCCGGTGGTTGTCGCGAGGAACCGCCTGTTTCAAAAGCAAGCGTTGCGCGCGCTGGAGGGGATCCGCGGCGAGCTTGACGCTGGTGCCGTGCCCACCGTGTTTTCCTACAGTTACGCTGCGCTGGAATTGTTCCGGCACGCGCGCCGGCTTGGCTGGCGGACGGTGCTGGGCCAGATTGATCCGGGGCCGGAGGAGGAGCGCATTGTGGCTGCGGAACACCGGAGGTATCCGGAGATGCGATCGGGCTGGCAGCCGGCGCCGGCGGGATACTGGGATTCGTGGCGCGAGGAAACCGGCCTGGCCGACCGCATCATCGTGAACTCCGGATGGTCACGGCAATGTCTGCTCAAGGAGGGGGTGCCTGAAGAGAAACTGGAGGTGGTGCCTTTGGTTTACCAGCCCGCGGGCGCAGATGGTGGTGGCACCGTGCGTCCGCGCAAACCCGGACCGTTCCGGGTGCTTTTTCTCGGCCAGATCATCCTGCGCAAGGGGATCGCGCGGCTGTTGGAGGCGATGCGTTTGCTGGTGGATGAGGAGGTCGAATTGATTCTCGCCGGGCCTTCGGAGATCGACCCCGCGGCGTGGAGGGATGCGCCGAATGTGCGTTGGATCGGCCCACTGCGGCGCGGTGCCGTGGGCACTTTCTATCAGGATGCCGATGTCTTCATCCTGCCCACGCTGTCCGACGGATACGCGTTGACGCAGTTGGAGGCTTTGGGGCACGGGCTGCCGGTGATTGCTTCGCGGCATTGCGGCGCGGCGGTGACCCACGGGGGCAACGGCTGGATTCTCGATGCTCTGGAACCTGCGGGCATTGCCGCGGCCATCCGCACCGCCATGGCGGGAGGCCTTGCGGATGTGAAGCCTCCGGCATTCACGCTTGATGATCTTGCGCGCCGTCTGTGCGGGTGAGTCGCGATCCGAATCCCATTTGCCCGGCGTGAACCGCGCCTTGTCCAGTGTCCATCCATGCGTCTGCTCATCCATTTCTCGCGCTTCGGGCCGTATCATCATGCGCGGCTGCGCTCGGCGCATGAGGCGCTTGCGCCGGCGGGCTGGGAGGTGATCGGGCTGGAGATCGCGGGAAGCGATGCGACGTATGCGTGGGACACGACGCGGCCTGCGTCCGACGACGGCCCGCGGGTCATCACGGTGTTTCCCGGCCGCGTGCATGAGGAGATCCGGGCGTGGGAATGCAGGCGGCGGCTGCGTCCCCTGCTTGACACGCTGAGGCCCGATGCGATGGCGATTGCCGGCTGGGGCGGCAGCGATGCGCTGACGTGCCTGTCATGGTGCCGCAGGAACAGCGTGCGGCGCATCGTGATGAGTGAGACGCGCGCGGCGGACGGCCGCAGGGTATGGTGGAAGGAAATGGTGAAAAGATATCTCATATCCCGTTTTGACGGCGCGCTTGTCGGAGGCAGGTCGCACCGTGATTATCTGGCGGGTCTGGGAATGGATCCCGGGCGCATCGGGTTCGGATACGATGTGGTGGAGAACGATTGGTTCCGGCGGCGCGTCGGGGAGTTCCGCTGCGGTCATGCTCCGTATTTTCTGGCATCGAACCGCTTCATCCCGCGCAAGAACCTGCTGCGGCTGATTGAGGCGTATGGTGCTTACGTGCGGGCAGGGCGGGATCCGGAGCGGGCGGGCGGCGTGGTGATTCACGGTGCGGCTGAACCGCCGGAACGGCCATCTCCGTGGGCGTTGGTCCTGTTGGGTGATGGCGAACAGAAGCCGGAGATTGTGGCCAGATGCCGGGAACTCGGGCTGCCGGTGGTGGAGGCGGCCCCATGGGATGCGCCTGCGGACGGGGGCGCGCCCGCGAGGATGGGCGGCGTGGTTTTTTTTCCAGGTTTCCGCCAGATTGATGATTTGCCGCGGTTTTACTCCGGCGCCGCGTGTTTAATCCACCCGGCGCTTGAGGATCCGTGGGGGCTGGTCATCAACGAGG
>JBIJBN010000128.1:0-6100 GCA_044345175.1 Luteolibacter sp. | reverse complement strand
GCGGGTTGTCGCCGCCCTGGCCGATCTTTGTTCCGGACCCTCCTCGTTCTGCAGGACCCTGCGGCTGATGGCCGGGCATGAGACCGCCGGCGAGGGTTTTGCGCCCGGGCAGACCGGATCCAGCGCCATGCCGCACAAGATGAACTCACGCTCCTGCGAGCGCGTGAACGGTTTCCATGTCATCCTGAAAGGTCATCTTGCCATGGCCGCGGGACTGGCGGGCGACCAGTGGAACGAGGGGGATGTGTCCTGCTCGGTGGTGCGCCGGGTGATGCTGCCGGATGCGTTTTTCGCGGCAGACGGCATGTTTGAAACCTTTCTCACCATCCTCGACCAGATGGACGCCTGCGAGGCGATGATCGCCGCCGAGACCGCGCATTACCTGCCGTTTCTCATGACCACCACCATCCTGATGGAAGCCGTCAAGGGCGGCGTCGGGCGCGAGACGGCCCACCATGCGATCAAGGAGCACGCCATCGCCACGGTGAATGACCTGCGCGCCGGCACATCCACACGCAACAACCTGATCGAGCGGCTTGCCGGTGACGCGCGGCTCGGCCTGACACGTGAATCGCTGGACGCCATTCTGGCGCGCGGTGAAAGCCAGACCGGTGCTGCAAAGTCCCAGATCCGGAAATTCGCCGGAGAGGTGGCCCGGATCGAGGCGGCGCATCCGGCTGCCGCGGCTTATGTGCCGGGGCCGATTCTTTGAACGGCCAGCCCGGGGTGTGGGTGGCGGGTCACTCGCGGCTTGCAAGTCCCGCATCCAGCGCGGCCTTGCTCTGACCCTCGAACCACGAGTCGTATTCCGCGGCGGCGACCACCTCCATGGTGCCCACCATGTTGCTGTGGCCCTCGCCGCAGAGCTGGCCGCAGACCACGTAGGTTTCGATCGGCTTGACGGGGGTGAACCACATCGGGATCTCGCGGCCGGGGATGGCGTCCTGCTGGATGCGCATCGGCACGATGTGATAGTTGTGGATCACGTCGGTGGCGGTGATGTTGAGAACCGCCGGGCGGTTCACGGGCAGTTTGAGGATCGGGCTGGTGAAGTCGTCCAGCGCGTTGGGATCGTTGCGGTCGAGCCCGATGTCGCCCACACCGCTCATCAGGTTGGCGTCCACGCGGCCGAACCTGCCGTCCGCCCCGGCGTAGTGGTAGGTCCATCCGAACTGCCAGCCGACAACGCGCACGCGGACCGGGTTGAGGTTCTGCACCTCCTTCCAGCTGTCCACGCGCTCGGCCCACAATGGAAAGGCGAATCCGAGAAGGAGCACGGCCTCGACGATGATCACGCCGACCTCCAGGTGGCTGGAAAGGTGGCTTTTGACGCCTTGGTAGGATGCCTTGGGGTGGCGCCGGTGCCAGAAGCGCACGATGCAGTAGAGGAAGAAGATCGTCCAGCCGATGAACAGCGCGATCATGAACCAGTGGACCACGTCGAGCATGTGGTCCACCTGGCCGCCGTGGGCGGAGTAGTTTTCCGGGATGCCGAGGAATTTGGAAGGACTCATGTGGGGATGACGGAATGGTGTGGTGCGGGCGGCGTGATTTCAGTGCGGAGGGTCGGGCGGAACGAAGCCATCCGTGAGGGCGGGATCGAAATGCTGCCTTTCGCGGCGTGCGATGCGGATCATGAAGAACGCGATGCCTCCCAACATGATCACGATCACCACCAGCAGGAAGAAGATCGACCAGCCGGCGGCATCACCGCCGCCTTCGATCATCGTGACGCGGCAGGTGGAGCAGGCGAGATGGTTGATGGCGGTCATGGCGGGTAATCGGGTTCAGAGCCGGATGCGGCGGGCCTTGCGCAGGAAATAGACACCATAAAAGGGCATCAGCAAGGCGCCGATGATGCCGGTGACACCCATGGCGGTTGCCAGCGTGGTTTTTTCCGGCGCGAGCACGAAGCCCCAAAGGATCAGGAAGGCGAAGAGCAGCATGCTCACGCTCACAAAAACGATGTGGAAGCCCTTGAGTGACATCTGTGGCGGGAAGGGGCGGGGTGTTCAGCGGAGTGCGGCGGGCGCCGGCGACTGTGTGGCGGGCGCGCTGTAGAACAACGGGTCGTGGATCGGATCCTGCTTGGCAAGGCCGATCAGTCCGAACAAGGCGATGACGAAGACGATGCCGGAGCCGAAGATCCAGTAGACCGCCTTTTTCTCGTGGTTGAGGTGCATGAAGACCGCGGCGACGAGCGAGGCCTTGGTGGCGGCAATGGCGAGTCCGAGAATCGCGTCCCAGACATCGAACCCGTGGTGGCCGACGTCGAGCCACGGCACGGTGGCGACCAGCACGGTGATGACGGTGCCGACAAAGAGCACCGCGCCCACGAAGAGGTAGGTGCGGATGGACTTGCGGATTGCTTCGGGAGTATCGGCCATGGATGTGTGAATCGGGTGGGTGTGGTGTCGGGACGGGGTGTCACATCAGGTAGAAGATCGGGAACACGAAGATCCAGACAAGGTCCACGAAGTGCCAGAACAGACCGCCGATTTCGACGCGGTTGGCAAGCCACTCCGGGTTTTCCTCGAACATCTTGCGGCCGAAGAACAGGTAGTAGGCGAGCACCAGCGCACCGCCGATGACATGGAGGCCGTGCAGGCCGGTGATGGTGAAGTAGAGGGCGTAGTAGGTGTTCCATGCCGGTGTGAACTTGGAGGCGAAGCCCACCTGTTCGCGCGGGAGGGCGAGATGGGGAAAGGTGTGTTTCGCTTCACGCCCGGCGTAGTCCGGCCCCATGAACTCCTCCTTCACGGCGATCTGCGCCTTGCCGCGGTCCACGCCATCGCTCATGGCGACAAAGTCCTTCCAATCGATGCGGTAGCGTTCCTTGGCAGTGGGTTCGCGCTTGGGTTTACCGGTTTTCGGATCGGTGCCGTAGTCCTTGAGCAGCTGGGCCTCGAGTTTCGCGACCTGTCCCTTGTTCCACTCCCATGCCTTGCGGGCGAAGTCGTGGTTTTGCACCAGCCACGAGTTTTCGACGGCTGCGAGCGGGTCCTGGCCTTTTTCGACCGCCTTCATCGCGAGGTGGCGGAAGTCGATGGCATCCACGTGGTGCAGTCCCATCGGGCTGGACATCAGTTTGCCATTGATCACCGTGTCATCGCGCAGGCGCGATTGTCCGTCCGCCTCGCGGATGTCGCGAGGCTTGAAATCGAAGCGCACCGGTGGATCCACCTTGAAGGTGGCGCCGGTGATTTCAGTGAGCATTTCGGGTGCGATTGCGGTGCTGTCGACATTCACTTTGGAGGTGATTTCCCAGCCGCGTTTGCCGGGGTTCTCCTCCTTGGCTTTTTTCCACTCCGAGCGCAGCGAGGCGGTGCGCAGGGCGCCATTGTGGGCGCGTGCCTTGATCTGCGCGGCGCGCAGGCGTTCGAGCAGGGCGGGTGTGAGTTCCTCGCCGGCCTTGGCGAGGACTTCTGCGGGGCTTCCTGCGGTGGTCACTGCGGAGATGTCTCCGGCCAGGATGATCCTTGCCTTGCGGAAGGCGGCCTGGCTCATCAATTCCTCCACCCACGGTTTGTAGAAGCGCAGGGTGTTGAAGGTGATGTCCGTGGTTTCGATCAGGATGCGGTTTTCCTCCACGGGCCTGCCGTAATGATCGAGCACGGTTTGGCCGTTTTCCTTTTCGTAACCGAGGTGGCCCTCGACGATGGTGTAATCCTTGAGGCGCACCGCCTGGTGGTGGAACTTGACGTTGTATTCGATGGCCTTGAGCACCATGAAGACCGCGGCGCAGGCCACGGTGATGCCCATGAAGAGTTTGAAGCGCCCCCACTGGCCCATCTTGAGCGAGGCCCAGGCAAAGACGACGGTGACCGATGAGCCGATCAGCACGAAGGTGTTGATGAGGCCCGGCAGCACCGGCAGGGTGCGCTCCGGCCACGGGTAGTCCGCGCCGATCCTGAGGAAGACATAGGCGGAGAAAAACCCGCCGAAGAGCATGACCTCGGAGGCGAGGAACAACCAGATCGCGATCTTCGAGTTGAACAGGCCGGTGTCCTTGCGGGGTGTGACGACGTAGGGGATTTCCATTGAAAGTGGTGGCTGGTGACCAGAGGCCGGTGATCAGGTGGAGGCGGGAATCAATGATCCGGTGTTGTGCTTGCGGCGGGGTTGGATGCGGCCGGTTTTTCCCATTGCGGGACGAAATCCCTTTCATCGCCCGGACGGCTGTATTCATACGGGCCGCGGTAGACGGCCGGATCGAAGGTGAAATTGCCGTGGCCGGGCGGGGTGGGTGTGGCCCATTCCAGCGTGGTGGCGTTCCACGGGTTGTCGCCCTCCGCCTTGCGTCCCGTTTTCCATGAGATGAACAGGTTGATGATGAAGGGGATCTGCGCCAGCGCGAGGGTCCATGCGCCCATCGACATCCAGATGTTCATGTCGATGTTCTGGGCCACGGTCTGGCCGAAGACGTTGGTGCTGTCCGCGGCTTTGGCGAGGTAGGCGTCTCCGCCGTTGTACCAGCGGCGGTGGAAGCCGGCCATGCCCTGCAGCAGCATCGGGAAGAAGATGATGTTCATGCAGACGAGGCTTGGCCAGAAGTGCAGGTGGTTGAGCCATCCGCTCATGTAGCGGCCGGTGATCTTGGGATACCAGTGGAGCACGCCCGCGAAGAAGCCGAAAAGGATGCCGGGAGCCACGACGTAGTGGAAGTGTCCGATGACGTAGTAGGTGTCGTGCAGGTGGAGGTCGGCCAGGTTGAAGGCGAGCGGCAGGCCGGTGAGGCCGCCGATGCCGAACATCGGGATGAAGGCGCAGGCCCACAGCATGGGCGGGGTGAAGCGGATCGAGCCGCCCCACAGTGAGATCAGCATCGCGGTGATGATGACCACCGAGGGGATCGAGATCAGCACGGTGGTGGTCTGGAAGAAGGTGGAGACCGCCGCGCCCATGCCGGTCATATACATGTGGTGTGCCCAGACGATGAAGGAGAGGAAGCCGAGGACCAGCACCGAGTAGACCATCGACTTGTATCCCCACAGTGGTTTGCGGGTGTTTGCGGGGATGATTTCCGCGACGCAGGCGAAGGCCGGCAGCAGCAGCACATAGACCTCCGGATGGCCGAGGAACCAGAACAAGTGTTGGAACAGCAGCGGGGATCCGCCGCCCGAGAGGTCGGCGAGGCCCTCGCTCTTGGTGAACAATCCGGAAGGCATGAAAAACGATGAATGCACCACGCGGTCCATGAGCTGCATGATGCCGGCGGCTTCGAGCGGCGGGAAGGCGAGCAGGAGCAGGAATGCGGTGACGAGCATCGCCCAGACAAAGAAGGGCAGCCGCATCCATGTCATGCCCCGGGCGCGCAGGTTGATGATGGTGGTGATGAAGTTGACCGATCCGAGCAGTGAGGAAGTGATCAGGAGGACCAGGCCGATGAGCCACTGGGTCTGGCCGGCGAGCCATTGGTTGACGATCTGGCCGTCGGCGAAGCCAGCCAGTGGCGAGTAGTTGGTCCAGCCGGACTTGGCGGCGCCGGACTCCATGAAGAACGATCCGCACATGACGAGTCCGCCGAGCAGGTAGATCCAGTAGCTGGCCATGTTGAGGCGCGGGAAGGCCATGTCCGGTGCGCCGATCTGGAGCGGGGTGACGTAGTTGCCGAACGCGCCGAAGCCGAGTGGCACGATGCCGAGGAAGACCATGATCGTGCCGTGCATGGCGCCGAACATGTTGTAGGTCTCGCCGGTGACCTTGCCGTCCTGGAGCCAGCGGGCCTTCCAGTTGTCGGTGAAGATCCAGCTCATCCATTCCGGCAGCGGCTGGTGCGGGTAGGCGATGCTCCAGCGCATCACCATCATCAGGTAGAAGCCGAAGGCGAGGAACAGCATCGCGGTGATGCCGTATTGGATGCCGATCATCTTGTGATCGGTGGAAAAAACATATTTCCGGATGAATCCGGGATCGTGGTGGTGATCGTCGTGATGGGTGGCGTGTGCGCTCATGGTTCCGGCTTGAGGCGGTGGTTCATCCTGGAGATGCGAAGGAAATCAAAAAACATGCGTGGCTTGTTTCACAAATCCGGGGTCATGATGAAAGGTCAGGCGTTGTCGGCGGGGTTGGGTATGAAAGGCTGCGTGCGGGTGTGGTT
>JBIJBN010000126.1:0-6128 GCA_044345175.1 Luteolibacter sp. | reverse complement strand
CTGCATGAAGGGCCGCACGATGTATGTGATCCCTTTCTGCATGGGCCCGCTCGAGTCGCCGCTCGCCAAAATCGGCATCGAACTCACCGACAGCCCCTACGTGGTGGTCAACATGCGCATCATGACCCACATGGGCACACATGTCCTCAAGCGCCTCGAAGAGGAGGCCGCGGGCAAGATCGCCAGGAAACGCGACGGCCATGGAAACTTCATCCCCTGCCTCCACTCGGTCGGAGCTCCGCTGGCCCCCGGTGAAACGGATGTCCCGTGGCCGTGCAACGAGGACAAATACATCGTCCACTTCCCGGATACCCGCGAAATCATGTCCTACGGCTCCGGCTACGGCGGCAACGCCCTGCTCGGCAAGAAATGCCTCGCCCTGCGCATCGCCTCCAACATCGCCCGCGAACACAAGTGGATGGCCGAACACATGCTCATCGTCGGCGTCGAAAACCCCGCGGGTGAGAAATCCTACCTCGCCTGCGCCTTCCCCTCCGCCTGCGGCAAAACCAACCTCGCCATGCTCATTCCCCCCAAATCCTATCAGGACGCGGGTTGGAAAACCACCATCGTCGGCGATGACATCGCATGGATCTGGCCGCATCAGGACGGCAAACTCCACGCCATCAACCCGGAAACCGGATACTTCGGCGTGGCGCCCGGAACCGCACGCACCACCAACCCGCGCGCCATGGATTCCATTACCGCGAACTGCATCTTCACCAACGTCGGCCTCACCGACGATGACGACGTCTGGTGGGAAGGTATGGACGGCGAACCGCCGGCCCACGCCATCGACTGGACCGGCAAGGACTGGACACCGGACTGCGGACGCGTCTGCGCCCACGCCAACGCCCGCTTCACCGCCCCAGCCGCGCAATGCCCGTCGATCGACCCGAAATGGCAGGATCCCGACGGCGTGCCCATCGACGGCATCGTTTTCGGCGGCCGCCGCGCCACCACCATGCCGCTGGTCTTCCAGGCCTTCAACTGGAGCCACGGCGTCTACCTCGGCGCCACCATGGGCTCGGAAATGACCGCCGCCGCCTTCGGCAACATCGGCAAAGTCCGCCGCGACCCGATGGCCATGCTGCCGTTCTGCGGCTACAACATGGGCGAGTATTTCGGCCACTGGCTGGAAATGCGCCGCTACCTCACCCACCTGCCGCGCTTCTTCCACGTCAACTGGTTCCGCAAGGACGAGGGCGGCAAATGGCTCTGGCCGGGCTTCGGCGAGAACATGCGCGTGCTGGAATGGATCATCAAACGCTGCCACGGCTCCGCCGCCGGCCACGAAACCCAGATCGGCTGGATCCCCGCCTTCGGGGACTTCAACATCGACGGCCTGGAGGGCTTCAATCAACAGGACTTCGACAAGGTGATGGCCTTCAACCGCAACGAGTGGAAGGCCGAGCTCGCCAGCCAGGGCGAGTTTTTCATCGACCTCTACGACCACCTGCCCAAGGAACTCATCTTCCAGCGCGAGTTGCTTGCGGCACGCCTCGTCTGACAGGCAGGGCTCCCCCGAATCACGCCCGGCCCCGTCGCCGCCCGCATGCCCCCACATGCGGGCGGTTTGGCATCCACCCACACCATGCCCACATTTGGGGTTGCCAGACCCGGCAATCGGCCATTAGAAAGCCCCCCGGAAACAATCAACTGTTCCGAAGCATTCGATGAAACTCGGCCACTTTGTCAGCTTCTCAGCCTTCATCCTCAGCGCATGGCTTGGTCTGACCTTCATGCACGAAGTCCCCGCCCAAAGCTATCCGAAGCTCCAAAGGCACGCCTCAAACCCAACAGCTGCCAGCACCCCGCGGCCCATGCCGGCCATCACTGCCCTCACCCCGGTCCGCCCGCTCCGGGAAAAGGTCTCACCGTGAGCTGGAACCTCGAGCCCCGATCCCCCGCACCCATGGCTGAAAACCCGATCATCTGCGACAGCAAGCCACTGGCCCTCGAAGTGGAGGCCGGCACCCACTGGTGGTGCTCATGCGGCCGCTCCTCCAACCAGCCGTTCTGCGACGGCTCCCACAAGGGCACCGGCCTCCAACCGGTCAAAATCGAGGTGGCGGAGAAAAAAACCCTCTGGTGGTGCCAGTGCAAACACACCGCCACCCCCCCGCTCTGCGACGGCTCACACAAATCACTGCCGCCGGCGACCTGAGACCGCACGCGCCGCTTCCTCACCTGCTTTGACATGCCCGGCCGCGGCCGCTAACGACGGAGCCATGCGATCCCTCGTCAAGCATGTCCTCCGCCGCACCGAACCTTGCGATGACATCCATGTCGCGGGATGGATCCGCACCCGCCGCGATGCCAAGGCATTCTCGTTCCTGGAACTCAACGACGGCAGCTGCGCAACCAACCTCCAGATCGTCGCGGACGCCGGCATTCCCGGCTACGACGGAATCCAGCGCATGAACACCGGTGCCTCCGTCGAGGTCCGCGGCAGACTCATCCACTCACCCGCCGCCGGCCAGCAATGGGAAATGCAGGCCACCTCCCTCCGTCTGCTCGGCGGCGCAGGCGACGACTACCCGCTCCAGAAAAAAGGCCACAGCCAGGAGTTCCTCCGCAGCATCGCCCACCTGCGCCCCAGGACCAATCTCTACGGCGCGGTCTTCCGCACCCGCTCGCGGATGGCTTTCGCCATCCACCGCTTCTTCCAAGAACGCGATTTCATCCACGTCCACACACCGATCATCACCGCCAGCGACTGCGAAGGCGCCGGAGAGATGTTCCGCGTGACCACCCTGCCCGGCGACAATGCCGCGCGCGATGCGGAGGATTTTTTCGGTAAACGCGCTTTTCTAACGGTTTCCGGCCAGCTCGAGGGCGAGGCTTTCGCCTGCGCCTTGTCGAACATCTACACCTTCGGTCCCACCTTCCGCGCGGAAAACTCCAACACCTCGCGCCACGCCGCGGAGTTCTGGATGATCGAGCCGGAAGCAGCCTTCTGCGACCTCGCCGGAGACATGGACCTCGCCGAATCCCTGATCCGGTTCCTTGCCACCGAAATGCTCGAACATCACGAAGGAGACCTCGAGGTGTTCTGCCGCTGGGTGGACAAGGGCCTGCGCGAACGCCTCGAATGCATCGCCCGCCACCCGTTCGAGCGCGTCTCCTACACCGAGGCCGTCACGCTGCTCGAAAAAAGCGGGGCAGGTTTCACACACCCGGTCGCATACGGCCTCAACCTCCAGTCGGAACACGAACGCTGGCTCACCGAAGTCCATTTCCGCAAACCCGTCACGGTTTTCAACTACCCCCGGGAAATCAAACCCTTCTACATGCGCCTCAATGACGACGGCCGCACCGTCACCGCCATGGACCTGCTCGTGCCCGGCATCGGCGAAATCATCGGCGGCAGCCAGCGCGAGGAACGCCTCGATGTGCTCATGGACCACTTCGCCAGCCATGGAATCGACCCGGTTGCATACAGCTGGTATGCCGACCTCCGGAGATTCGGCAGCGTCCCCCATGCCGGCTTCGGGCTCGGCTTCGAGCGACTGCTGATGTGTGTCACCGGCATGGCGAACATCCGGGATGTCATCCCATTCGCCAGAACTCCCGGCCATTGTGAATTCTGACACCCCGGATTCGCCATCCCGGACAGGAATTTCGCTTGCGCCCCGAAGTGAAATCACGGTTCCTTTTCCCCGTCCGGTCATCCGGACCACCCCAATCAGTCGGGGCGTGGCGCAGTCTGGTAGCGCGCCTCGTTCGGGACGAGGAGGCCGTGGGTTCGAATCCCGCCGCCCCGACCACGCGGGCAACCCATCCCATCCATGGCGGGATGAGAACCCACGGAGTGGGTTTGAAAGCAGGAAGCCGCCCGTGGCGGCGACGTATCACCGCGAGCAAAGCGAGCCAAACCGGCTTGGACGGATCCCGCAACGCGGGAGTAGTCAATCCCGCCGCCCCGACCACGCGGGCCTTCGGGACCGATTTTGCGCCTTTGTGCGTATTCATGGGGTATTGTGCGGTTCTGGTTTTCTGGTGATTCGTATGGTTGTCCGTCCTGTACGGTCAAAAAGTTGGAAATCGGACCGATTTCTGTCGCGGATTCGGAGTTTGAACTCTCGGGGCATCACGGCTGATTTCCAATGGCATTCATCCGGAATCTGGCGGGGTGGTGCCGGATTTCCAGATCCGATTGCATGCCACTCCACATTTGCGGACGGGACGATTTGGCGGGGTGGCTTGCCAAGGGCCTTGGGATGTGGCATAAGATCCCCATGAACGCCACGCTCAGTCTCGATGAAGCCGGCCGGTTGGTCCTGCCAAACACGGCTCTTCGCGTCCTTGGCATCAAGCCGGGCGATCAGGTTCGCGCCGATGTCAGCCCGAACCGCATCGACATTTGCCCGGAGCCTCCGGTGATGGCCCAGGGCATGATCGAAAGTGGCGTGCTGATGATGGCGCGGCAGGGTGTCCGGATGGATGCCGCCGCCGCCGTGCGTTCCGACCGTGACTCCCGGGCCGACCGCGCTCTGCCGCGATGAGCGCTTTTCTCGACAGCTCGGTGCTGGTCGCGGCACTCGCTCCGGATGAGCCAAAGCACGCCGATTCCCTGGCGCTCCTGCTTCAAGGTGGCCACTGCATCTACTCCCACGCGCTACTTGAAACCTACTCGACCCTGACGGGCGGAAAGCTCGGGGTGCGGGTGACTCCCGACCTTGCGGCGCAGATGCTCTCGGAAACGATCCTGCCACGGGTGACTGTGATCGAGATTTCCACCGCTGAGATCGTGGATGCCCTTCGCGTCGCCCAACCGCGCGGTGTGCGTGGCGGCTGTGTGTATGACTACATGCACCTGTTGGCGGCGAAAAAAGGCAATGCCTCAGTGATCTACACCCTGAATTTGGACGACTTCCAGCATCTGCGTCGTGATGACGACCCGGAAGTCCAGCTTCCATAGTCGGAGGCATCCGCCCCATCGACTTCACCAAGGCCGCCGACGTTGAGAAACACGACCGCATGGTTTCCCTTGTTGAAAGGATGCTCACCCTTGTTCCCAAGCGCCGGGCTGAGGCAAACCCGCAGGCCGCCGCGCAACTGGACGCCCAGATCGCCGCCACCGACCGCCAGATCGACCGCCTCGTCTATGACCTCTACGGGTTGACCGAAGAGGAAATTGCGCTGGTCGAGGGCGCTTGAATTCCAAGAGCATCAACCCACATGCCTGGCATCCGCTGCTCCGTGGCCGACCTGCGCAAGGAATTCGATCCCACCGACGACGATTGATCATGGCCTTCACACCCGAACAAACCGCCGCCATCGAGTCCTCCATGGAGGATTTCATGGCCAAACGCCGCCCGCCCGAGGAAATCCGCCACAAGCTGGATTTGGCATGGCGCATCGAGGGGCAAAGCGTGGTCATCTATCTGATCCATCCGCTCTGGCGCGACGAGAGTCAGAAGATCGAAGAGCCCACAGCCAAGGCCACCTACAACCGCAAAACGAACCGCTGGAAGATTTATTGGATGCGAGCGGATTTGAAATGGCACTCTTATCCGCCCCATCCGGAAGCGGTGTTTTTCGATGAGTTCCTCGCCGTGGTGCATGAGGACGGGAACGGTTGTTTTTGGGGTTGAACACCCGGAATTTCAGACGCTGAGCTGGCAGTGCATTCCACCATGTCGAATGACACTGGGATGGTGGCGGAAAAGGTTCTGGAGCAGGTCGTTGAGCCAGAAAGACTGACACCCGGATCAAGACACGAAACGGGACCATGAACAAGACAAGCAAGGAAGTGTATCCGGAGGTCCGCCGCGGCGGCATGGGCATATGAAGCCGCAGCGCCGGATGTCATGAATCCTGCGCAATACGGATCCACACCCCGGATGTGGATGTCTTCCAACATCCGCGTCGCAGTGATGACCCGGAAGTCCGGCTGCCGCAGTCGCGGGCGAACCATCCCGCCAGAACCTTGCGACTGGCACTGGCCGGTTGATTCAAGGATGCAATGAATCACCTGATCGGCAATCCGGGGGGCACCGTGCCATGGATGGTGGTTTTGCGATCACCGAAGACATCGGCGGGCTTGCCGGATGTGCAACCCGTCTTCCGGCCGCCGGCATCCCGGAATGTGGTGCGGGTCTCACCGAAAACATCCGGCTTGG
>JBIJBN010000125.1:0-6141 GCA_044345175.1 Luteolibacter sp. | reverse complement strand
CGGCCGTGCATCTGCTGCCGGAGGCAGGGGAGATGGCGCCCTCCGCGGTGAAGATGGATCTTCCCGCAAGTGCCGGCGGCTGGGTTTTCCGCTCGATCCCCGCCACCGAACTCGAGCTCGCGATCCTTGCCCGGGACACCGCGTTCTCCAAGGCCATCTGCCTGCGCCCGAGGGATGGTGAATTCGACCCATCCTCCGGCATGCCCGTGCCCGACCGCGTCGACCTGTCGGTCGTCCTGTCAGGTTATGACCTGAACAATTCCATCCACCGCCCCGAGCGCTGCATGCCCTCGCAAGGGCATGTGATCAAGAGCGAGTCCACGGTGATGATCGGGCTGCCGCAAGACCGGCAGATCAGCGCGCGGCGCCTGCTCTCGGTGCAGTCGATCCCGACAAACCGCGACCACACGGAGTATGCGAGTTTCCGCTGCGTGACTTATTATTTCTTTATCGGCCACGACACCATCACGCACGATCACCTCAAGCGGACACTGGTGGATGTGAAGGACCGCCTCCTTCATGGAATGGACCAGCGCTGGGCATATGTCTCGGCCTCGATGTGGTATGGTGAAATCCCATGGATTGCCGGAGAGGTGACTCTGGACGAGGCGGATGAGAAGTTGCGCGGATTCATCACAGAGTTCGGACAGGAGCAGATCGATTGGGAAATGATCGAAAGATAGGGCGCGCGCCGCGGTATGCCAGCCGTGGCGACCCGGTTCTAACTTTTCCTCAGGCCCAGTTCCCCCAACAATCTGTGCGTTGATCCGGCATCGTTGTGCGTGTGTGAGAGTTTCATCAAATCCCGCCGTTGGTCCGCGCACGGATCATCACCCGCGAGCGCGCCACACAGCACCTCCACAAGTTCTTCCTGCGTGGTCACCACCGGCCCGGCAAAAAGCCTCTCCACCGGCTCAACCGTGAAGCCCCGGGATTGCCGGTAGGCATCAAGATCGGCGAACGCATGGATCACTGGCCTGTCGAGCAGCAGGAAATCGATCACCGCGCTTGAAACATCGCTCACAAGCACGTCCGCGGCTCCAAGCATCTGATAGAGCGAAACGCGCCTGCTTGCAAGCCACGCATCATCCACAATCATCAGGTGGCTGAGGCCACCAACCGCCTGGTGGGCCGCCATCGGATGGGGTTTCACCAACAGCAACGTGTCGCGTGAGGCGAGGAATCCATTGAGCTTTTCCGGATCCGCATCCGGCATCTCAAACACATTGCCGGCGTCGATGCCATCCGCCCGGGGCAGGCCGCGGGCGCTCTTGCGGTAAGTCGGCAGCCAGACCACCAGCTTGCGGAAGCCGGGAAGGCCCGCTTTTGCGAAAAATGGCGCGCGCCCGGCGAAAAGCCGGTCGTTGCGGGGCAGCCCGAGCGGCAGCACCCGGCCGTGCGGGGCCATCGCCCGCTGCATGATTTCCGCCCAGAACGGCGAGGTCGCAAGGGCGAAGCGCGACGAGATGCCCTCGTCCCCGTCGAGCAGCAGGCCGATTTTCTTGATCGGCATGCCGTGCCACACGTTCACCGAGACGACATCCGCCGGAAACCTGCGTGTGAAACACGGATGCGAGAAAAACACATGTTTTGCGAGGCAGAACCAAAAGCATCCCGCCACGGAGTTTTTCCGCAGTCGGATGGTTTTCGGTCCTGTGCGCCACGAGGGTCCGCGCTGCGGATCGCTCACCAGCAGCACCACCCGGTTCACGGTGGCATCCTGCAACGCTTCCTCGAGCGCGATCATGCTGTCCTCTCCGTCCGGCCAGCCCCAGAGGACGGCGTGATTCCATCTGGGAGAGATGCGGTGGAGGAATTCCAAAACCCCCTGCAGCAGACGCCTCATTCGGTGAATTCGATATTGGATTGTTCGGTCACGCGCAGCATCGCCTTGGTTTGGGTCGTGCTGACGCCCTCGGTGCGCGGCAGATAGACCACCTGGCAGATGCCAGCAAGGTGGTCGAATTTCCCCTGCCAGTCGTCACCCATGACGAACACGTCGATCCCGTGCCTGCGGATGTCGCCTTCCTTCTGCTCCCAGTTGTGTTCCGGGATCACCAGATCCACGTGGCGCACGGCCTCCAGCACCAGCTTGCGTTCCTCATACGAGTAGAACGATTTCTTGCCCTTCACTTTGTTGAACTCGTCGCTGGAGAGTCCGACCACCAGGAATTCACCCATTTCCCTTGCCCGGCGCAGCAGGTTGATGTGGCCGCGGTGCAGCAGATCAAAGGTGCCGTATGTGATGACTTTTTTCATTTCCTGAGGTTGCGGGGTGTGGGCGCGTTCCGGGTGATTCCTTGTCCGGGGCGATGCAGATCCCGTCTCATGATTGCGGGGAAACCCGCGGATGACCGGGATGATTCGAGTGTTGGAATCATTTCAATTCGGGCGCGTTCCGTCCGATGCATGTGTTGATGGCGGCGCGGCCGGTCGCGCTTTCGCGTGGCTCGCCATCTCCAGCACGCGTGCCGCCACGCGGTCCGCATGCAGTCTGGCGCACCAGACCCGCGGGATTTCCACTGGATCGCGTTCGGCATGCTCCCATGCCGCGAGTTCATGGCGCAGCGCCTCCAGATGGCCCGCCGCGTCATCCCGCAATGCGAGCCTTCCCGAGTTTTCCGAGACAAACCACTCGAAGCTCGGCAGCGTCGGCTTGCGCGCGGCGACCACCGAGCAACCGCAGCACAACGCTTCCGCCGCTGCGATGCCGAAACTCTCGTAGGCCGAAGGGCTGTAAAACACCTGCGATTGCCGGCAAATTGCGGCCAGCTCCCCGCGGTCAACCCTGCCTGCAAGCCTGACCCGCGCCGCCATGTCACCCGCAAGTCCGCGATGCCATTCGCGCATGGCGGCGGTGACCGCGCCGACAATGACCACCGTGACCTCCCGATCCGTTTCCAACAACCGCGGGATGACATCCATCATCAGCCACGCGCGTTTCTGGACCTCGTCATGCCAGCGCCCGACGCAGACGATTTGGCGGGATTTGTCGGATGGGGCGGCAAGGCTCCCGGCGATTTTCTCCGGATCCGGATGGATAAAGCGCCGCTCCACGGCATGCGGCAGCAACGCGACCTTGTCCGCCATGCCGGCACGCCCATAAGAGCGGCACAAGGCCCGCCAGTATCCGGCCGCACCCGGCGATACCGCGCCGATCACATCACCGCAGCGCAGATGCCGTGCCCGGAGCGGATCAGTGCAGAGCAAGCCGACCGTGATGCCGCGCAGGATCAGCCTGCCCGCCCGCAGCCATGAGACAAAGCCGCGTCCCTGGCCGCCGTAGATCCATTGCGCGTGAAGCCAGTCCCGCCAGCCGGCACGCGGGCTGACCGGTCCGCCGCTGTCCAGATTGAGAATCAGGAAAATCCCGGCTTTCCGGATCGCGGCAGCCACCCTGCGGAATTTCGGCCGTCCCCATGCATAAAGCACCACGCCATCCAGATGCCGTGCCTGCCACCACTCGGCAGATTCAAGATTGGCGTATCCGGTTTGGACGAGATCCGCGGGATCCTCCGGTCCGGGCTTGCCAGGCATCACCGCCATGCTCTCCACACCGATCATCTGGAGGCCGCGGCACAACAGCCCGCTGTCGCGCGAGAAAAATTCCGGGCTGTGGCCGAAGGCCACCGGAGTGCAGGTGAAAATGCGCATCTGATTGAGGTCCACAGTGCCCGCCTTGGTCGGGTGTGGCGGTGCTCCGCGCGTTGCCGCTCTAACCGACCTTTTCCAGCAGGGCGATGATGGAAGCCGAGTGGAACTTGAAGCACCTCAACAGCAATCCGGTCTCGAGACGGATCGCCGCCTTTTCGCCGAGCATGCCTGCGACAAGGCCGCTCAGGACGGGCACCCGCACGTGGTCATGACCCCATGCGACCAGCCGCATGCCGCAGTGCCGCTCCGCGAGGTTGCGGAAATGGGCATGGTCCCAGCCCTGCAGATGTCCTTCATTCACCGATGGAGGTTCCCTGGTGATGTATCTGGGTCTCGGTATCGACCGCAGGTTGGGAACCGCGACCACCACATGCGATCGCGCGATGGCGCCGAGTGAGGCCAGCACTTCCCTCGGTCGGTCCACATGCTCCAGCACATGAAAGCAGGTGACGGCATCGAAGCTGTTCTCCCCAAACTGCCTGCGGGGGTCCCCGGGATGCTCCAGCCGTGCCGCCGGGCCGTGCGCCATGCTAAGGGCCACGCATTCCTCATCCACATCGGTGCCCAGCGGCATCATTCCGCGCTCGGCAGCCATGCGCAGCGTTTCACCGCGTCCGCATCCGTAATCCAGCAGACTGAGACCTTCAAGCCGACCCGCATGCCGCTCCAGCAGGTCAAGGCCTGTTTTTTTCCAGAGCGTCTCGAAATAATGAAACCTTTCGGTCGATTCATCGATCCGCTTCGGAAGATGCTTGATGTTTTTGTTCATGCAGACACGGGCCGGTCCATTTTCCGGCAGGGATTCGGCGTCGGAACCATTCCCGGATTTCATCGCTTCCTCATCCTGAGCGCGGCCTTCCATGCCTTGGCCACGATCCACAGGATGCCGTCGATGATTCCATTCAGATAGGGTTCTCTGAAGAGTGTCAGGCCGTAGGCGCGGCGGATCGACCGGGATTCGGCATATTGCTGCTCCGCGGCGAGCAGCATCCCGATGTCTCCGTGCGACTGCCGGTTGCGTTGCGAAAGATTGCCGCCATGCAGGCGGAAATCCGCCACCGTCACCGGCACATGCCGGAAGACCATGCCTGCGGCCGCAAGCCGGGCGTAAAACTCCCCATCCATCACATACCTGAAGTCGGTCCTCAGCCTGTGACCCGCACCGATCACCGTGGACCTGCGGTAAAACGCCGACGTCGATCCGATGTAACAGTGATGGTGCACATGGACAAACCGCGACCAGCCGGGCGACCTCACATGGCGGAGAAACACGCCGTCGCCGTCGATGAAATCCCCGTCACCATACACAAGATCCGCGGATGTGCGGTCCAGCAGGGGTAGGATCTCCGCAAGTGCCCGCGGCTTGAGTCGGTCGTCGGCATTGAGCCACATGACCCAATCGCCGCGCGCCCGGTCGAAGCCCTTGTTGATGGCGTCGCTCATGCCATCGTCCGGCTCACGGATCCACGTCACATGCGGGAAGCGCGCCGCCACTTCCTCGCTGTCGTCCGTTGAGCCACCGTCGATGACGAGATGCTGGATTTCAAACGGGATTGATCCCCCGGGGCGCCCCGCCTGCGCATCTGTCTGTCCAGCCACACTTGCGAGACAGTCCGCCAGGAATCGTCCGTAATTCAGCGACGGGGTGATGATGGTGAAGCGCATGGCGGAAAAATGCGGGGGAACCCGGGTGATGCAGGGATGCTGCAAAATCCGGCAGAGGGGATTACATGTGCGCCGCCTCGAGCTTGTCCACCTCGCTCAAGGCCATGGCCACCACCTGGTCCATGTTGTAATACCTGTATCTTGCCAGCCGCCCGATGAAAGAAACATGCTTTTCGGAGTCCGCGAGTTCCCTGTAGCGGTTGTAAACAACCTCGGTATCGGGCGCCGGAACCGGATAGAACGGCTCCTTGCCGGGCGCGTGATCATCCGGATACTCCCTTGCGATCGTGGTGCTGTCGCAGAGCTGGCCGGTGGCGTGCTTGATTTCGACAATCCGTGTGAACTCCCCGTCATTGGGATAATTCACCTGCATCGCCGGTTGCCAGAATCCGGGCTTACCTGCGATCCCCACACGGTCCGCCAGACGGTCCGGTTGGAAATTCTCGAATTCGAAGCGCAGCGAACGGTAGGGGAGTCTGCCGAACCGGTGGTCATAGAACTCATCGACCGGACCGGTGTGGATCATGTGCCGGCATCTGACGTGTGGGCGGATTTCGCGATAGTCGGTTCCGAGCACGAGTTGCAGCTTGTCGCCGCAGGACCGGATCATGCGTTCGAACATGCGTGTGTAGCCGTCGCGCGGGAGTGCCTGGAATTTCTCGTTCAGGTAGCGGTCGTCACGGTTCGTGCGCACCGGTATGCGGCCGCAGACGCTTGCATCGAGTTCGCGCGGGTGCCTTTTCCACTGTTTGAGTGTGTATCCCTCGAAGAACTTCCGGTAGAGTTCCCAACCGACCTGGGAGATGATCACCTCCTCGGAGT
>JBIJBN010000124.1:0-6145 GCA_044345175.1 Luteolibacter sp. | reverse complement strand
CTGCGCCTCGTCCTGGAATTCGCCGGGCGTCTGGTCCTGCAGCCCCACCGGGCCGATCACATCCACCAGCCGTTTGCCCTTGCCGTGGCGGAACTCGTGCGGGTGCTTGTTTTTCCAGCCCATCGCCGCCTGGATCACCTCGCTGAGCCGGCTGAACGGGACATCGGCGGGAATGGAGAAGCGCCGCCAGACCTGCGGCTGGATGCCATAGAGAAACACCTTCACCGCCACGCCTGTTAGATCGCCCGTCTTCGCCATGCGCGCGATCATGTGAAACGCCCCGCCGCGTGGCAAACGGGAATTGCGCGGCACCGCGCGTCAGGCGAGGTTGGTGAACACCGCCTGCACGTCGTCATCGTCCTCCAGCTTGTCCACGATCGCCTCCACCTCGGTCATCTGGTCCTCGGTGAGCTCGACCGGCTGGTTGGGCAGGCGCTCGAGGCCGGACTTGGTGGCGCTGATGCCGAGGGCCTCCACCGCCTGCGAGAGTTGCGCGAACGCGGTGTAATCCCCGATCACCGAGACGACGCCATCGTCCACCGACATTTCCTCGAGGCCGGCGTCGATGAGATCCAGCTCGATTTCCCCGAGGTCCCTGCCGGCGGGCACGGGGAACTCGATGACGGTCTTGCGCGAGAACATGAAATCCAGCGAGCCGGAGTTGAGCAGCTGCCCGCCGTTCTTGTTGAAGATCGTCTTGATGTTGGTGACCGAGCGGTTCGAGTTGTCGGTGGCCACCTCGATGAGAAACTGCGAGCCGTGCGGGCCCTTGCCCTCGTAGGTGATTTCCGAAATCTCGGACGCGTCCTTGCCGCTGGCGCGCTTGATGGCCGCCTCGATGTTCTCGCGCGAGAGGTTGCGCGCCTTGGCGTTGGCGATGGCGACGCGCAGCCGGGCGTTGGTCTCGGGATCCGGTCCGCCGTCCTTGGCGGCCAGCGTGATCGACTTGGCAAGCTTCGGGAACACCTTGGACATCGTGGCCCAGCGTGATTCCTTGGCGCGTCTGCGGCATTCAAAGGCTCTTCCCATGGCGTGTCGGCATGCGGGGTGTCGGATCGGAACAGGACCGGCGGCAGGCCGGCACCCGCATTCAAGCAGATCGCTGCAGCAGCTCAATACCGGAGGCGATGCGGCTGCCGCAAAAAAGCCCCCTGCGGCGCGGTCCGGCCGTTGACGGGATGCGGATTGTGGAGATGGTGCAGGACCGGTGCGCGCGGTCACCGCCAGTGTGCACGCCACCGCGACGCAATGTTTTCCCACGCATGTCCCCGCTGCTCAAAAGCACCCTGCCCTTGTTGCTGGCACTGGCCCTGCTGCTGCCGCTTGGCCTGTATCTGGCGACGCGCAAGGCCAGCGCGCCCCGGCCCGGCAAACCCGCGGCCCCGCCGTCCGCGCTCTCGGTGCTGGGCGAACGCCCGGATTGGTCGAAACTCGAACCGTTCCAACACACCATCACGCGCGCGGATTTCGAGCGTCTGCTGACGCGCGTGTTCACCACTGGCGGGGCATGGCGGAATTTCATCGAGATCGATGATGCCGGAGCACGCGTCCGCACCGGCGGCGATCCGGAGTGGTTTCATCTGCGTTTCGCCGCGCCGGGCGCGGAAAGCATGCCACCGCGGCTGTGGAAATCCGGCGGCGCACTCGGGCCCGCACCCGCCGGCAGGCCGCTCGACGGATTGCACATCGCCATCGATCCCGGCCACATCGGCGGCGCATGGGCCGCGATCGAGGAGCGCAGGCTGGTCGTCGGCGACGGCCCGCCGGTCTGCGAGGGCGACATGACGCTGCAGGTGGCCAGGCTGCTCAAGCCGCGCCTCGAACAACTCGGCGCGCGCGTCACGCTGGTGCGTGAGGATTCCATGCCGGTCACGCCGGTCCGGCCGGATGCGCTGATGGATCTCGCCGCGGACGAACCCGGTGCGCCGGAATCGCCACAGATGCTGCGCAAGCTCGCCGAGCGCTTGTTCTACCGCACCGCGGAAATCCGCGCGCGCGCGCAGCTGGTCAACGGGAGCATCCGGCCGGATCTGGTGCTTTGCCTGCACTTCAATGCCGATCCATGGGGGGATCCGCTCAACCCCGCGCTGGTGGAGCGCACCCATTTCCACCTGCTGCTCAACGGCGCCTACACCGACGAGGAGGTGGCGCTGGCCGACCAGCGGTTCGCGATGCTGGAAAAACTGTTAGGCCGCACGCACGAGGAGGAGGCGCGTGTCGGCGCCACCGTGGCCAATGTTTTCGCGGAGCGGTCCGGATTGCCGCCCTTCATCTATCCGCCGGAGGGGCGCCATGTGCTGTCCGTGGATGGCCACCCCTACCTGTGGGCGCGCAACCTGCTGGCCAACCGCCTTTACCAATGTCCGGTCATCTTTATGGAGCCTTATGTGATGAACTCCACGATCGATCTGCCGCGGTTGCAGGCCGGGGATTACGAGGGCCTGCGTGAAATCAACGGCGTGCCGCGCCCTTCGGTGTTCCGTGAGTATGCCGATGGCCTGGCGGATGCCCTGGCGCTGCATTACTTGCGCGCGCGCCGGGGTTCCCGCTGAGCTTTACGCGGCCGCCACGGCCGCCTAGGCTGCGCGGCGATGCGCTGGTTTGCCGCACTTTGGATCTACCGACTGCTGCTGCCGTGGGTGTTTCTCGCGGCGTTTCCCGGGTGGCTCGTCAGGATGATGCGGCGCGGCGGCTTCGGCACGCGGCTCGGCGAGCGGGCGGCAATCTACAGCGGTGCCGCGGAGGCCGGACCACGGGGAGCGGTGCATGTCCATGCCGTGAGCGTGGGCGAGGCACTGCTCGCGCTCAAACTGGTCCGCGAATGGCTGCTGCGCGAACCGCGGCGGCGGTTCGTGATCGCCACCGGCACCGCCACCGGCCACGCGGTGCTCCGCTCGGCAGGCATCCCGGAGCTGCGCGTCACCTATGCGCCGCTCGATTTCCGCTTCATGGTGCGGCGCTACCTCGAACGCTTCGCGCCGCAACGCATCGTGCTCATCGAGGGCGAGGTCTGGCCGAACCTGCTGATCGAGTGCCGCCGCCGCGGCATTCCGGCCGCGCTTGTCAACGCCCGCATGTCGCCACGATCGGAGCGTCGCCACCGCAGGTTCGCGGCATGGCTCCGTCCGCTTTTCCGGATGCTCGAATGCGTCGCCATCCAGGAAACGGACGCTGCCGCGGTCTGGACGGCACTCGGCGTGCCGCCGGAGCGCATCCACCATACCGGCAGTCTCAAGTTCGATCCGGGCGCGGGCATGCAGCCGGTGTGGAATCCGGATTTCGCACGCATGCTCGCCGCATTCGGTGAAAACCGGCGCGTCGTTCTTGCCGCGAGCACCCATGCCGGCGAGGAGGTGATGATCGCGAATGCCGTGCGCACCGCCGCACCGGACGCGCTGCCCGTCATCGTGCCACGCCATGCCGAGCGTCGCCACATGGTCTGCGGGGACCTCGCAGCCGCCGGATTCGATGTGGTGCTGCGCACGGAGTTCGGGAGACGCCCCGCGCCGGCCGCGCGGCCGCAGGTCTTTGTGATCGACAGCACCGGCGAGCTGCGCGACTGGACGGCGCACGCCGATGTGGTGATCATCGGCAAAAGCTTTCTCGCACACGGCGGACAGAATCCCTGTGAGGCGGTTCTCGCGCGCAAACCGGTGGTTTGCGGACCGCACATGGAAAATTTCCAGCCGCTCGCGGACCAGCTCGCCGCGGCGCAGGGATGCATCCGGGCGACCAACGCCGGCAGCCTGCCGCACGCCATCACACGCGCGCTCGATCCGCGCGTCGCCCGCGCGACAAGCGAGGCCGCATGGCGCGTTCTCGAGCGGCATCATGGCGCGACGCAACGCATCATCTCGCTGCTCCTGCATTCCGGATCAGCCCGAAATTGACCCAACGCGGGGTTTGTCATTTGAAAATCCGCCCTCTAGATTGCGTCCTGTGAGTAATCCGAAAACCAATCCGCTGGATGAGATGCTCTCCGGTTTCGCACTCGGTCCCTCATGGGCGCGCGCGACGGGTGCGACCCCGAAGCCATCCCCGGCCGGTGAGGGAGAACGTCCACCGCGCCGCGATGCTCCGCGTGATGACGATGGCAGGCGCGACAAACGCCATCAGGATTCCGAACGCACCGGCCGCCTGCCGCAGCGTGGGCATGGCGGCAGACGCGATGAACGCCCTCCGGGACCGCCGCGCCGCGAGGAGGCGCCCCCGGCGGATGGCGTGCGCGTCACACTCACGCCCGACAAGCAGGCAGTGCATCTAATCGGCAGGGAAATCCACCAGGTGGCGCGCGTCTATCCGCTCTTCGATGTCGCACGCATCCTGCTTGCGGAGCGCGGCCGCTGCCGCGCGGTCTTCGAGGCCCCGGAGCCGCGCACACCGCTCTGGCTCGGCAAACTCGACGAGTCGCTCTTCCTCACGCGCGACGAGGCGGTCAACCACCTCTGGCAATCCGCGCTCAAGGAGACGTTCATCGAAGAGCAGACCGTCGAGACCGATCCGCCAAGCGGGAATTTCCAGATCGTCGCCAAATGCGGGCTCACCGGCCTCTGGCTGGGCCCTCCGAATTACCACGCCTATCAATCCAGCCTGCGGCGCATCCACCGCGAGTGTTTTCCGCACATGTCCTTCGCCGACTACTCGGCGCGCGTCCGCACCGAGCGCGGTGAGGACGCGGTGAACGCATGGCTCGCCACCATGACGCGCAAGACCCGCTGGCGCATCAAGGGAGATGGCGACGACGCGTGGACCGATGACTCCGCGGACGCCCGGCGCGCACTCGCCTCCCGCTGCCTCGATCAGGCCTTTGAGGAAACACGCCGCGCCGAGGTCCTCGCATCCATTGCGCCGCAGAATCTCTCGTCCGCGCTGATGACCTCGTTGAAGATGGCCGGCAACCATGCCCGCAATCATCCGGCCTTGCTCATCCCCGCCATCTGCAAGGCCCTGGAAGCAGAGCACCTCCCGGTCTTCAAACGCCAAGGCAAATTGTTTACCGGCCCGGCCCGGCCGCACCCGCTCCCCCCCGGCCAAGCGCTCGCCGAGCGCCCCTCCATCATGGTTTCATGGATCCGCGCCAACCCGCCCGCAAAGCTGGAAGGCCTCTGGCAGGCCGTCCTGCCCGAAGGCGGCACCGCCCCGCCCGCCGAGTTCGCCGCGGATCTGTTCTGGCTTCTCCACCAGGGACACATCCTCCTCTTCACGGATGACACGCTGGTCGTCCAGGAAGTCCGCGAACACGCACCGACTCCACAGGACGGCGGCTCCGCAACCGGCAAAAAGAAAAAACGCAAAAACAAAAACCCCGCGGCCGATGCGCCCGCCACCGCGCCGCAGGACACGGACACGACACCGTCCGGTCCAGTGGATTCTCCGGCTGAAGATGACTCTGTCTCCGACAACCATACCGGGGCGCCGCCTGAAGCAACCGATTCCACCATGCTTGATGTTCCTGCGGAAATTCCCGGGAATCCTGAGCCCGGGGTTGACGAGTCATCCCCCCTGTGATTCAACCCTTCCGACCCGCCTTCAGGAACGGTGGCTGAGTGGTCGAAAGCACTCCCTTGCTAAGGGAACGTAGCCCAAAAGGTTACCGAGGGTTCGAATCCCTCCCGTTCCGCTCCGACCCCACCCCCGCGAGCGGGGGTGGGGTCGGAGCGTTTCGCGGGGGGGCCTAGAACCCCTTCGAGCGCAGCGAGACGGGTTTGAAAGCGGATGTCGCCCGCAGCGACAAAACAATCATTGCCGGCCTCCGGAGGAGGAGGCCGCAGCCCGCTTGGCCGGAGCGGAGCGCAGGCAATCCCTCCCGTTCCGCCCCGACCCCACCCCCGTTTGCGGGGGTGGGGTCGGGGCGTTTCAGGGGAGGACTTGAGAACCCCTTCGAGCGCAGCGAGACGGGTTTGAAAGCGGATGTCGCTCGCAGCGACGAAATCATCATTCCCGATTTCGAGCCCTTCGCCACTCCACCCTTGATTCAGAATCCATGATCTCTTATCAATCTCCCGCATCCCCGCACCATAGCTTATTTTAGCGGATCAGTGGCCGGACTTGGGGGCCAGCTCAATATGTGATGAAAAGCCCCGGTGCAAGCGGTCCCAACTCTCTCGCTCTTCCTTGACCCGAAAGTCCATTTCCGAGCCCATAT
>JBIJBN010000122.1:0-6280 GCA_044345175.1 Luteolibacter sp. | reverse complement strand
TCATGCGGCGCATGATGGTCCAGAATTCCTCCTGTGAGGCATTGCCGTTGAAGAGCACCTCGCCTTGCGCGGATACGATGACCATCGTTGGAAACGCGCGCACCCGCAGTTTCCGTGCGAGCGGTGCATCCGCGGAATCGACCAGCCATGCGCCACGCGGTTTGCCGAAGTGCGGCCGGGCAAGCTCCACAGCCTCCTCCACAAGGCCGGGCATGCCGCCATCCACCACCGACACCACGGCGATGCCATGGGCGGCAAGGACCTCCGCGGTGGCGATGAAATCCGGCATCGCCTCCACACAACCGCGGCTCCATGGCGACCAGAAATGAAGCACCAGTGCCTTGCCCTCATTGGCCAGCGCGCCGAGATCCACGGCATCGCCGCCGCCAAGCCGGGCGAGCCGGATCGGAAATCCGATGCGGACCGCGGCCATCGCCTCGCGCATCCTCAGGGCGTCGATGTGCGGGGCATAGGCGGCGGCATGCCCGGGATTGAGCCAGAACGCCTCGGTGATGTGCTTCTTGAAGGCCGCCTTGTCGCCAAGCCGCAGTGCGTCGAGCGCGCGCAGGTATTCGATCACCGACAACCACTCCTCTTCCACGCTGAAGATCACGGAATCCCCGAGACGGAATGATTCCTGCCGGCTGAGGAAATCCGGCAGCAGCGCGGCGAGCGCCGCATCGTCACCGCGGTCGACTTGATAAAGAAAACGGGCCTCGAGCAATGCCTGGCCGCCAACACCCGCGCGGCGCGCGGTATCGACGGCGCGCGCGAAAACCTCCGGCGGGCCACGCTCGGCAAGCAGTGTTTCCAGCGCCTCTTGTTTTGCGGCGCCTGCGGCATGCTCCGCGATCTGCTCCGCTGGAGACGCCAGTGCCATCCCGCGCGGCAGGACCAGAAGCAATGCAAGGACCGTGAATGCGCGCATGAGGCGGATGGAATGAAAAAAATGCCGGGACATGAACGCCGCTGGCGGCGGCGTCCGGCACGTCAGCGCGGGGGAATGGCCATCTTGCGGCCGAGAACCACGGTGTCGCTGGTCATCCGGTTGGCCTCCATGATCGATGCCATCGGCACGTTGTATTTGGCACTGATGCCGGAAAGCGTGTCGCCTTTCACCACCGTGTGGATGATGGCGGCACCGTTGGCTGGCGGCTGCGGCGCGGCGGGCGTTGTGGAGTAGGTGGAAGGCGCGGCTGGAGCCGGCGTGTATGCCGGAGGCGCGGTGGCGGCGGTGCCACGGTCCTCATAGGCCGCCGGCGTGTCATAAACCGGGTTTTCATAAGCCGGGGTCTGTGCCGGAGCGGCCGCCACACCGGCATCCGCCACTCCATAGGGGTTGGATGTGTCGTAGGCGTCGTGTCTTTGGGGAGCACAGGAACCAAGTGTGAGGACAATCAGGGACGGCATGAGCATGCGGTTGGGTGTCATGGTGGGTGCGGGGTTGTTGGTGGGTGCGGGCACGGTTCGCGATCCGTGCATGATGAAACGTGGCGGTGGCATCCCTTTATTCAATTTCCCGACGGACGGAAACGGAAAAACGCAGCGGCCGCGAGCGATGTGTGATGCGCCAGCTCCTCCAGCGTCTCGCCACGCAACGCGGCAAGGAACATCGCGGTGTCACGCACGCGTGCCGGCTCGTTGCGTTTGCCACGGTGCGGCTCGGGCGCGAGATACGGCGCGTCGGTCTCGAGCATGAAGGATCCGGGCGGACAATGGAGAGCCGTGTTGCGGACTTCTCCGGCGTTCTTGAAAGTGACGATCCCGCCGAAGGAAACCAGACCGCCGAGATCCACCACACGCCACGCCTCGTCCCGCGATCCGGCGAAACAATGGAACACCGCGCGCACCCGCCCGTGAAAGCCGCGGCAAATGGTCATGGCATCCTCAAACGAGGCGCGGCCCTCACGGTCACGGGTGTGAATGACGACGTTCAGCCCGGCGGCCGCCGCAAGTTCGAAATGATGGTGCAGCATTTCACGCTGGCGCTCGCGGAAATCCGTGGCGGTCCATCCATCGGGCGGCGGATGATGATAATCCAGGCCGGTTTCACCCACCGCGCAAACACGCCCGTCTTCGGTGAATGCCGCGAGCCGCCTCATGACATCATCCGGCGCGCGGTGCACATCGCACGGATGAATCCCGATACAGGCATGAACCGCCGGGTTGCGGGCGATTTCGAGATTCGCCCCAATGTCGTCCAGACAGGTGGCCAGCGTCACCATGCGACCCACATCCGCTGCAAGCGCGGATCCAATCAACCCGGAAACCTCCGGCGGCTGGAAACCGCCCGATGCGAGATGGCAGTGGCTGTCGGTCAACATGGAGTGCCGCGGTCCAACGCGGCAAGCAGCGCCGCGACTTTGTCGAAATCCTTGATGCCCGGCGAAAGCTCGGCGCCGGAAGCCACATCAAGCGCCACCGGACACACCGATGCCGCCGCAGCCGCCGCATTGTCGGGACGGATGCCGCCGGCGAGGATCAGCGGAATTTCCGGATGCCGTTTCCTGAAACCAAGCGCCGCATTCCAATTGAAAGACTCCCCGGTGCCGCCGTAGACACCCGGAGCATGGGCGTCGAGCAGGATGGCGCCGGCCCGGAAATCCGCCGCCCGCTCCAGATCATCCGGTGACTTCACGCCGATGGCCTTGAAAAACGGCACCCCCGCCTCGACAAGAAACGCGGCATCCGCCGGCGTCTCATCGCCGTGGAGCTGGACAACGTCGAGCAGTCCTTCACGCAGCAGGCGCAACGGCAGTTGCGGCGGTTCATTCACAAACACGCCGACGCGCAGGATCGCCCCGGCCACATCCGCCAGCCATCCCGCGGCATCCGGCGCGAGATACCGTTTCGAGCGCGGCCAGAAGTTCACTCCCAGCGCGTCCACCCCGAGCGCGGCAAGCCGCTCCGCGTCGCCACGGCGGGTCACCCCGCAGATTTTCAGCGAGACAAACGCGGGATCGAGAAACCGTGCGAGCGTCGGCATGCAGGAAGCTTAATCGAAAACCCCGGCCGGAAAACACCGAACTTGCGGCCGCCCGCATACCCGGGAATTTCAAATGGTTCTTGACGCCCGGCCGCGCGGCTCCTGTCTTCATGGCTCATTGCGAGACACCCGTCCGCTTTTCAAACACCCATCCGGAATCCCCATGAGCGAGCCATCATCCGAGCACACCGACTTCATCCACAGCGAGGTATTCCTGCGCGGGCTCATGAAACGCCAGCTGCGTCTCTCGGTTGCCTGCGCCACGGCCTTCCTGCTGCTGCTCTTCGGCCTGCCGGTGATGAACTACCTCGCGCCGGAATTCATGGCGCGGCGCGTGGGCGGCTTCACCCTGAGCTGGCTGCTGCTCGGCGTGTTGTTCTTCCCCTACGTCTGGATCATCGCCAAATGGTTCATCACGCGCTCGATCGCACTTGAGGAAGCCGAGGTCGAATCCGCCGCCCAAGGTGGAAACAATAACGCCTGAACCGCCCGCACCGCCATGGATTTCTCAAAAATCGACCTTTGGATCCTCGCCTTCTCGGCAGTCACCGTGGTGGTGACCATCTGGATGGGCTTCAGCTCCGCGAAAACCTCCAAGTCCGCCTCCGATTTCTTCGTGGCAGGCCGCTCGGTGTCGGTCGGCTGGAACGCCTCCGCAATCTCCGGCGAGTATCTCAGCGCCGCCAGTTTCATGGGCCTCGCCGGGATGGTGATGCTCTCGGGCTATGACGCGCTGTGGTATCCGGTGTGTTACGCCTGCGGCTACCTGTTCCTGCTGCTGTTCATCGCCGGCCCGTTGCGCCGCTTCGGCGCCTACACCATCCCGGACTTCGCGGAGGGACGCTTCGACTCGCCGTTGTTCCGCAAGATCGCGGTCTGCTTCGTGCTCTTCATCGGCTTCTTCTACACCATGCCGCAGATGAAGGGCGCGGGCGTCACGCTCGCATACATCTTTCCGGGCCTGCCATACTGGGTGGGCGTGGCGGTGGTCGGCGCGGTGATCACGCTCAATGTCGCACTCGGCGGCATGAAGGGCATCACGCTGGTGCAGGCGGTCCAGTATTGGATCAAGATGTTCGCCATTTCCGTGCCGATCTTCGTCCTGCTTGCGGTGTATGGCGGCTACGGCGGCAACCTCTCGCTCAACCGCTCGGCACACGATGCCGGCACGCCGCCGGCCATCAGCCAGTCCGCAAGTCCCGCCCAACCGCCGCGGCTTGCCCTGCCGGAAAAGGCGCCTGCGGACGAGGCATGGATCGCCCCCTTCGGCCCGCTCACCACCAAGGCCGCCAAGGCCGCCGGACTGTCCGATGCGGAGGCACGGCCCTACTCGCTGCTCTACACGTTCTCGCTGATCGTCGCGCTGGTCTGCGGCACGGCCGGACTGCCGCACATCCTCGTACGCTTCTACACCAACCCGGACGGCATCGCGGCAAAGAAAACCACGATGTGGGTGATGATCCTGATCGGCGTGTTCTATGTCTTCCCTCCGGTCTTCGGCGTGCTTGGCCGCAATTTCCTGCCGGAGCTCTATCAGGCGTCAGGCTCCAAGGGACCGGACAAGGTGGTGCTCGAACTGCCGATCCTGATCCGCGAGAGATATGGCATGCTCGGCTCGGTTCTCAGCGGCATCACCTGCGCCGGTGCCTTCGCCGCATTCATGAGCACGTTTTCCGGGCTGCTGGTGTCGATGACCGGCGCGCTGGCACACGACGTTTACGGCCGCATGCTCAAGCCGGGAGCCACGCCGCGCGAGCGGATGCGCATGTTCAAACTGGCCGCCGTCGGCGTGGGCGGCATCTCCGTGCTCCTCGGCGCGCTGGTCGAGCCGCTGGAAATCAACTTCATGGTCGGCCAAGCCTTCGCGATCGCCGCGGCAAGCTACTTCCCGCTGCTTTTCATGAGCGTGTGGTGGCGCGGCATGACCATGGCCGGCGCGGCCACCGGCATGCTCGCCGGCGGCCTTTGCGCGCTGCTCTCGGCCACCATCGTGAACGCCAGCACGCTCGCGCTGGACAAGGGACCGATGGGCAGGCTCTTCTCGGGCTTCAGCGGCATCAACGACTTCTGGGTCGCCCACCCGCTGTTGCGCATCCTTGCGGAACAACCGGCCATCTGGTCGGTGCCGCTCTCGATCGGCCTGATGATCATCGTGTCAAAAGCCACTCGCAGGACCGTGCCCGCCGACGTGCGCATGAAAATGCTCGTGCTCCATGCGCCGGAAGCGCTCGGACTCAAGCAGGAATACATCCAGGAACACCAGGGTGCCGCCCATTGATCAGGCGTCCAGCACCCGGGTCAGCAACCCGATCATCGCCTGCGCCGATTGTCTGCCGGTTTCAAGCACCTCGTGGTGGTCGAGCTGCGTGGCGGAGATGCCCGCGGCCCAGTTGGTGAGGCATGAGAATGCGACCACCGGCAGCCCGAGCGTGCGCGCCTGGATGGTTTCCAGCACCGTGCTCATGCCCACCGCATCCGCACCCAAGGTGCGCAGCATGCGGACCTCCGCGGGGGTCTCATACTGCGGGCCGCGCAGGCCGGCATAGACGCCCTCATGCAAAGGCATGCCGCACGCGGATGCCGCCGCATGGAATTCCCCGCGCCACCCCGGATCATAGGCCGCGCTCAGGTCCACGAAGTCCGCACCTTCCAGCGGCGAGCAACCGGTCAGGTTGAGATGATCGGAAAGCATCATCCATGTCCCCGGATTGAAATCCGGATTCAGCGTGCCCGCGGCATTCGTGAGCACCAGCCGCCCGACACCCTGCCGCGCCATCCAGCGCACGCCGGCGGTCACGTCGCGCGCGGCATGCCCCTCGTAAAGATGCACACGCCCCTTCATCAACATCACCGGCGCGCCGCCGAGTTTTCCAATGATGAATTTCCCGCTGTGACCGGGCACCGTGGAGGCCGGAAGCCCCGCCTCCGCAAACGGCACTTCACGCTCCACCGCCACCGCATCCGCAAGCGGACCGAGTCCCGATCCCAATACCATTCCAGTCATGCGCCCGATCCTACGCCATCATCGCGCGCATGGCCACATGAAAGCTCCCGGCCCTTCACACGGATCCCCGCCACGGCGCAGGGCCGCGGTTTCCCGCGCTTGATCCTCCCTGCATGCAGCCGGTGATGCCGGCCAATGACGGGGAAATGATCCGCAAGACCGGTATCCGCGATCAACAGAAGCGCACCGCGTGTTTTTTGGAAAGCTTCAGGACGTCGCCTTTGGCTGGCGATACGGCCGCATTCGGATCCGTGAGCTTCTCGCCATTGAGCTGGACCGAGCCCGCGGTG